>JARRJX010000587.1:0-3575 GCA_037388645.1 Chloroflexota bacterium | reverse complement strand
TCCCCCGGCGCCTCGTGATTTGCACCGGACGGGGTTCCCTGGTACACTGTCCGTGTTGGGAAATATATTGTTGGAAAGTATGGCGACGTGGAGGCAGGATGTTGAAAGTGGCAATCACCGGCAAGGGAGGGGTGGGCAAGACGACGCTGGCTGCCTTGCTGGCACACGAATATGCAGAGCGGGGCCAGAAGGTGCTGGCCATCGACGCGGATCCGGCGACGGGCCTGGCGGCTGCGTGCGGCGTTCCGCCGGAGGAGGCGGAGGCGATCACGCCGGTTTCAGAGATGGAGGATCTGATCTACGAGCGGACGGGGGCGCGGAAGGGAGAGATCGGCGGGTTTTTCAAGCTGAACCCGCGGGTGGACGATATTCCGGACCGATTCGCCATCACCCAGAACGGGGTGCGGATCCTGACGATGGGCACGGTGCAGTCAGGAGGGACGGGGTGCCTGTGCCCGGAGAATGCGCTGCTGCGGAGCCTGGTGACGCACCTCCTGATCCAGCGGGACGAGGTGCTGATCCTGGATATGGAGGCAGGGCTGGAGCACCTGGGGCGAGGGACGGCCCAGGCGGTGGACGCTTTCATCGTGGTGGTGGAGCCGGGCCGGCGGAGCATCCAGACGGCGCACTCCATACGCAGGCTGGCCCATGACCTGGCGGTGGAGCGGGTCTATGCGGTGGGCAACAAGGTGGCGCAACCGTCCGACGAGGAGTTTATCGCCGAGCAGTTGCCCGAGTTCGAGGTGCTGGGCTTTATGCCGAGCGATCCGCAGGCTATCGAGGCGGATCGACGTGGGCTGGCGGTGTTCGACCTGGCGCCAGAGCTGGTGGCAAGGGCGCGGGCGGTTGTTGACCGTTTGGCAAGTCTGTGAGATAATAGGGCTCACCTCAGCGGCAAACAATCGATCTGCGGTGTCAAGAGAGTAGCGGTTGCGAAGGGAGGACAAGTCGATGGCTGAAACGCAGCGTGTACAAATGGGCGTACCAGGGCTGGACAAGATGCTGGGCGGAGGGCTGTTGCCCGGTGCGATCGCACTGCTCCAGGGGGCACCCGGCACGGGCAAGACGACGCTCGGTATGCAGTTCCTGTACGAAGGGGTGACGCAGGAGGACGAGGCCGGCCTGCTGGTGACGTTCGAGCAGTTTCCCCACACCCTGTATCGCGATGCCCTGACCCATGGCTGGAACCTGCGCGAGCTGGAACAGGAGGGCAAGCTGCGGGTAGTGTTTACGTCGCCCCAGGTCTTTTTGTCCAGTTTGCAGTCGCCGATCAGCCCGATCAACAGCGCTATCCGGGACATGGGCGTGAAACGGGCGGTGATCGATAGTGTGACCCAGTTCCAGGCTCTGACCCGCAGTGCGGTCGAGCTGCGCGCCTTTTATAACCACCTGATCAATGGCCTGCGCCGCGAGGGGATCACGTCGGTGTTGTTGAGCGAGGATCGGGGTCCCGATTTCGTGCGAACTGACCACGGGCGGTTGGCGTTCGTGGTGGATTCGGTGATTCTGCTGCGGTACGTAGAGATCGACAGTGTGATGCAGTGGGCGGTGGCGGTGCTAAAGACCCGGGGGAGCGCCCACGATGAGCTGATCCGGCGTTTCGAGATCAAGCGCGGGGGCCTGAGGATACACGAGGCGTTCCGGGGGCGCGAAGGGCTGCTGAGCGGGATGACGCGGCGGACGGGGTAGGCGGTTGGTGGGTGGTGGGCTCGCGGATGAACGCGGGTGACGCGGATTTGGTGGTGGTGGGCTCACCGATGAACGCGGGTGACGCGGATTGGGGGTGGTGGGCTCGCGGATGAACACGGATGACACGGATTTTTTCGATGGCCTGGGCAATTGCCTGGGCCATTTGTTTTTGGGCGGGGCAGGAATCCCGGGGGTCTTGTGCCGGGGGCGGATTTGTGATAAACTGCTTGCGGACGATTACGCCAACCAATGGAGCGACGACTTGGAAAGACAGGAACTAGACATCGACGAGCAACGGGAATTCGAGACGCTGGCCGAGAATGCGCCCGACATGATCGCCCGGGCTGGAGCGGTCCGGTCGGTGCGGGCCGTGGTTCGGGACTACTCCGAGCGGGCGCGGACGGGGGGCATCGTGAGCCGCTACGCGGGAGGCTTGCAGCTCATGCAGCAGGTGAGCCAGGCCATCCGCGCTGCTTATTCGGCCGAGGCGGTGGCCGAGGCGGTCCTACCTTATACAGAACGACTTTTAGCGTGCAAGCGGGCGAGCGTGACCCTTTTCGACGAGGATGCCGGGGAGGCCTATCTGCTGGCCGTGCGGACGGACGAGGAGACGGCCCTGGGCAAGGGGCAGCGAATTTCGCTGGCCTGGGATTGGTTCCAGGAGGCGCTGGGCCGGGGCGAGATGGTGGTCATCGACGACCTGGCGGCGGCCGAGTCTACGACCGGCGCGCTGGCGATCCTCCAGTCCGAGGGGGTGCGGCGGCTGGTCAGCGTGCCGCTGATCGCCCAGGACGAGTTGATCGGATCGCTCAATCTGGGGCTGGGTGCAGCGGAGGGCCCGAGTGCGGAGCAGGAAGAGATTGGCCGGGAGATGGCCAACCAGTTGGGCATCGCCATTCACCAGGCACGGTTGCACGAACAGATAGAGGCGTACGCACAGGGGCTGGAGCAGAGTGTGGCGCGGCGGACCGCAGCCCTGCAGACCAGCGAAGCGCGGTTCCGGACGATTTTCGAGAATTCGGCCATCGGCATCGCGCTGGTCGAAACCGGCGAACAGGTGGTGGTGGCGAGCAATCCGGCGCTGCAAGAGATGCTGGGCTACACAGCCGAAGAGCTGCAGGGCATGAGGGTCGCCCAGTTCACGCACCCGGACGATCTGCATGCGCGAGACGTACTGTTCGAAGAGCTGATGGCAGGCAAACGGACCCAGTTCAAGCTGGAACGGCGCTACGTCCGCAAGGATGGGACGGCGATCTGGGTCCATCCGACGGTGTCCGCCGTGCGGACGCCCCAGGGGAAGGCGCCCTATGCCATCAAGATGGTGGAAGACGTCAGCGAGCAGAGAAAGGCACGCGAAGCGCTGGTGCAGGCGGAGCGGCTGACGATCACGGGACAATTGGGCGCCTCGTTGGCCCACGAGATCAATAACCCCCTCCAGTCGGTCATCGGCTCGCTGGGCCTGGCCGACGAAATGCTGGCGCCGGAGGATCCGGTGCACCCCTTCCTGCAGTTGGCCCTCGAAGAGCTGGAACGGACGGCGGGAATTGTCGCCCAGCTACGCGACCTGAACCGCAAGTCAGAGCCGGGAGAACGGCGGCCCACACAGTTGAACGAATTGGTGGAGAAGGTGCTGATGTTGAGCCGGCACCAGTACGAGAGCCATCAAATCGAGGTGCAGTGGAAGCCGGCGGACGACCTGCCGGTGGTGCAGGTGATCCCCGACCGGATACGGCAGGTACTTTTGAACCTGGAGCTGAACGCGGTGGAGGCCATGCCGGAGGGAGGGCAGTTGACGGTGAGCACGGCACGTACCCACGAGCCGGATGGGGTAGAAGGGGTCCTGGCCGATACGGGGGTGGGCATCGCGTCCGATCTGCTGCCGCACC
>JARRJX010000586.1:893-4240 GCA_037388645.1 Chloroflexota bacterium | reverse complement strand
CCTCGATCGCTAGTCGGCCAGCACGTATATAACCACACATTTTTCCTTGCGACAGTCGCTGCTATCTTCCGATTGTCAAGGTGGTTGTGCTTCGTCTCGCCGTCACCATTGAACTTTGTCATCCCCTACGCTATAATCCCCGCCGGTCCGGCAGAGGGAAAGCCGGACACCCGCGTGTCTGTGCGCGGAGCATACATGCTGCCCGACCTGCCCGGTCGTGCCGGTTGTCAAGACCGGTTCCGGGTGGGAGCGACGGCGGCAGACGAACTCAAAACGAAAGGAACAACCATGAGCGAACAGATCACGATGAAGGCCCTGCTCGAAACGGGCGTCCACTTCGGCCACCGGGTGCGCAAGTGGAACCCGAAGATGAAGGATTACATCTTCACCGAGCGCAACGACATCCACATCCTCGACCTGCACCAAACCCTGAGAGCCTTACGCAACACGTACGAACTGGTGGCCGAGACCGTCGCTGAGGGCGGCACGCTGATGTTCGTCGGCACCAAGCGCCAGGCGCAGGAGATCATCTCCCGCGAGGCCACGCGCTGTGGAATGCCGTACGTCAACGAGCGCTGGCTTGGCGGCACGCTGACCAACTGGCGCACGATCCGCCAGCGGATCGACCACCTGAAGAACCTGGAAGCACGCCGCGAGCGGGGCGAATTCGACCTGCTGACGAAGAAAGAGGCGCTGGTTCTGAGCCGCGAGATCGAGAAATTGAACATCCGCCTGGGCGGCATCCGCGAGATGAAGGGGCTGCCCAACCTGGTGTTCGTCGTCGACGTGCGGCGCGAGCACACCGCCGTGCACGAGGCGAACATCCTCGACATCCCGATCATCGCGATGGTCGACACCAACTGCGACCCGGACCTGATCGACTACGTGATCCCCTCGAACGACGACGCCATCCGGGCGATCAAGCTGATCACCGGCGTGATGGCCGACGCGGTGCTGGAAGGGATCGCGCTGCGTAAGGACGAGGCGGAAGAGGGCGAGCTCGAACCGGCAGAGCTGTACGATTACGACCTGGCGGCCAGGGCCGACGCGGGAGAAGAAGAACCCAGCGACGAAGCCTTCCTGGGCCAGGCCACCCTGGAAAAAATCCAGAGCGGCCAGCTCGTGTTTGACGACGAAGAAGCCAAAGGAAGAAGAAGCCAAAGCCGCCAAAGCCGCCGCAGAAGCTGAAGCCGTCGCAGAGGCTGAAGAAGCTGAAGAAGCTGAAGAGGAAGAAGAGGCGGACGAGGCAGCCGAGGCCGACGAGAGTGACGAGGAACCTGAGGAAGAGGAACCGGAAGACGAGGCCGACGACTCAGATGATGAGGACGATGACTCAGATGATGAGGCCGACGAGGAAGAGGACGACGAGGCTGAAGCCTAGCAGGTGTTATCACAGGCAAACCGCAGCCACCGACAAGGCTGATAACCCGATTGATAGGAGAAGAAACGCAGCATGACTATATCCGCGCAAATGGTCAAAGAGCTTCGCGATGCAACCGGCGCTTCGTTTCTGGACTGCAAAAACGCGCTAGAGGAATACGAAGGCGACCGGGAGAAAGCCAAGGAATACCTGGTTCAGAAGGGGCTGGCAGTCGCCGCGAAGAAGGCCAGCCGCGAAGCGCGCGAAGGGCTGATCGAGACCTACACCCATCACGGCGGGCGGGTTGGCGTGATGTTGGAGCTTAACTGCGAGACCGACTTCGTCGCCGCCACCGACCAGTTCCAGGGACTGGCACATGAGCTTGCGCTGCACGTGGCATTTGCCAATCCGCTCTACCTGAATGTTGAGGACATCCCAGAGGACGTGACCGACACCCAGCGGGAGGTGTTCCGGGCCGAGGCTTCAGCGCAGGGCAAGCCCGACGACATCGTCGAGAAGATCGTCGACGGGCGGATGAACAAGTTCTACGGCGAAGTGGTCTTCATGAAGCAGCCCTTCGTCAAGGACGAGGACATGCTCGTAGGTGACGTGATCACCCAGGCCATCGCCGAGCTTAAGGAGAACATCAAGGTCAGCCGCTTCGCCCGGTACGAGCTGGGCGGGGGTAGCCCCGCCGGTTCAGACGGTGACGACTAAACATCAGGGGATTAGCCGAAACGCTAATCCCTTTTTTATCCCGATATTGAGTGAGGGCTAAATTGGCACAGAAACCAACAAGGACACCGAAATACCGCCGCGTGCTGGTGAAGCTGGGCGGCGAGGCACTCTCCGGCGAGGCCGGGTTTGGGATCGACCCCCGGCAGGCCAGCCAGATCGCGGAGAAGATCAAGAACGTCAGGCAGCTAGGGGTGGAAGTGGCCCTGGTGATCGGGGCGGGGAACCTGTGGCGCGGGGAGATCGGCATGAAGGCGGGAATGGACCGGGCGACCGCCGATTACATGGGCATGATCGCCACGGTGATGAACGCCATGGCGCTGCAAGATGCGCTGGAACGGCTGGGGATCGTGACCCGCGTGCAGACCGCCATCGAGATGCGGGCCGTGGCCGAGCCGTACATCCGGCTGCGGGCGATCCGCCACCTGGAAAAAGGCCGGGTGGTGATCATGGGAGGCGGCACCGGCAACCCCTACTTCACGACCGACAGCGCGGCGGCGCTGCGGGCGATGGAGATCAACGCGGAGGTGATGTTCAAGGCCACCAAGGTGGACGGCGTGTACGACAGCGACCCCAAATCGAACGAGAGCGCGAGGCGCTACGATCACCTGACGTTCATGGAGGCGCTCAACCTGCGCGTCGGCGTGATGGACAGCACCGCGCTTACCCTGTGCATGGACAACGAGATGCCGATCATGGTGTTCAACCTGTGGGAGGAGGGCACGCTGGTGGGGGCGGTGCTCGGCGAGCAGGTGGGCACGATGATTAGCTGAGGGCCGATTATCGACTACCCCTGCAAGCCCGGGTGGGGGCGCTCGCTGTTTGAGACAGTCAGAGGTCTTAGCCCTCACCCTAAATCCCTCTCCCTCAGGGCAAGGGACTTTTCCTGTCTACTCTCCAAAGTAGAAGCTGAAATGAGGGTTAATGATTGCAGGATTAGATGCGTTCTGCCCCAAGATACGAATGCACCTAACCCGGATCAGCCGTTTGATCCTTTCAGGTCGGCGGGCTACACTCGAAAGAGAAGACTACCTGAAGGAGTAAGAACGCTGATGGCCGAGCTGGATGCGGCCCTACAACGCCTGCGTGACGCAGGGTACAAGATCACCGGGGCGCGCCGGGCTGTGTTGAGTGTGCTTCACGAGAGCGGGGGACACATCACTTCTTCGGACATCGTCGAGCGGGTCAAGGCGCACGATCCGACGGTGGGGCGGGCGAGCGTCTTCCGCACCCTGGAACTGCTGACAAACCT
>JARRJX010000586.1:0-816 GCA_037388645.1 Chloroflexota bacterium | reverse complement strand
TGTGGGAGTTTTATGGGTTGTGCGAGGCGTGCGCGAAGTCCGAAAACTGAGCGAGCCGCCCGCGCGAATTTGCCTTTCCGTGCAAGACCGTCCTGAAAGCCCCATGGTGAGGCAGGCCGCCGTCACCCGTCGTTGTAGCCGCCCAGGCCCACCAGCCCCGGTCCGGCGTGCGTGCCGATCACGGGGGATACTCTGGCAATGGTGATCTCGACCGGCTTATAGGTCTGCTGCATCTCGTCGAACAACGCCTGGGTTTCTTCCGGCGCGCCCCCGCTCAGGATCGACATGCGCAGCGGCCTGGCCGGGTCGATCCGCTCGAAGGTCGCCTCGACCAGCCGCTTGAGCGACCGCTGGCGGGTGCGGATGCGCTCGACCGAATCGACCGCGCCGACCTCGGCGTTCACCTCCAGGAGGGGCTTGAGCTGCAAGGCCGACCCCAGCAGGCGCGCCGCGCCGCCAATCCGCCCGCCCTTGTGCAGGTAGTCCAGCGTATCGACCACAAAAAGCACGCTCAACCCCTGGCGCACGCGCTCGGCCTCGGCGATCATCTCCGGCACGTCCGCCCCCTGCTCGCGCGCCCGCGCGGCGGCGATCACCTGCCAGCCCAGCCCCATCGAGACCGAATTGGAGTTCACGACGTGCACGGGGACGCCGACCATCTCGCCCGCCATCGACGCCGACTCGTAGGTGGCGCTCAGCTTGCGGGCGAGGGTGAAGATCAGCACTTCCTCGGCGTCCAGCCCTTCAATCGCGCGGACAAAATCGGCGGGGGTGGGCTGGGAGGTGGTGGGGTGATCGGGGTCGGTGGGCAGGCGC
>JARRJX010000585.1:0-4792 GCA_037388645.1 Chloroflexota bacterium | reverse complement strand
ACCAGGAGCGCGGCGACCCCAACCTGATCGAGCGGGCGGCGGGCCGCCCGGACGCCCTGACCCCGCTCGACATTTCCGTCGACGACGGCCTCCGCCTGACCGGCTTCACCCAGGTGGTGAACGAGGTGTACGGCGGCGATTCGCTGGTCGTCGGCCTGTATTTCGAGGTAGCGGAGGGCGGCCCGCCGCCCGCTCGATCAGGTTGGGGTCGCCGCGCTCCTGGTTCATGGCGTAGAACCACAGCTGCCCCTCCGGGAAGCGGTACTGCCGCCAGTTCCAGCAGCGCTGGCGCAGCCAGGTGCCCAGCCGGTTCTCCGGGTCGGTGACTTCGGCGTAGCGAGTCTGCACCAGCCAGACGCCGTCGTTGCCCTCGCGGTAGGGGCTGAGCAGGTAGGCCGGGTACTTCTCGTCCACGATCTGCTGCGACTTGCTGATGATCCGCTCGAAGGGGTACGGGTAGTGATAGGCGAAGATCGGCCAGTCGGTGTCGTTGTTCAGGATCACGGCGTCGTCCGGCTGGCGCAGGGCTTCGAGCGTGGCGGCCAGCGAGATGTAATCGTCGCGCAGGCGCAGCCCGCTGTAATAATTCAGCAGGCTCCATGAAGAGAGGCCGACCAGCAGCAGCAGCGCCGCCCCGGCGCTCCAATGGGCGAGGCGGCTCCCCAGCCGGTAGAGGGCGGCGATCCCCCAGCCGACCAGCGCGTAGACGGCGGTGGAGAGCAGCAGGAAATAGCGGGGGGAGGGGGTGGGCGAGTTGAACTGGCCGCGCGGGATCGAGAGCAGGTAGACGATCAGCGGCGGGAGCAGCGCGCCGATCACGAGCACGGCCCAGGCCAGCCGCTGCCCCCGGCGCGATACCCCGGCGAACAGGTAGAGGGTCAGGTAGCCCGCCGCCAGGGAGAGCGTCAGCAGGCCGTACCAGAGCCAGGCCAGCCGCCGCCGGGCGAAGATTTGCAGGGTCGCCCAGAGCGCCAGGGCGGCGAACAGGGTGGTCGGCGCGTACATCCGAATCTCCTGCGACCACCAGACGGGCAGCCGCGCCAGCCCGGCCAGCAGCGCGCCGAGCAGCCCGGCCCCCACGCCCCCGGCGCTGCGCCCGATCTGGTAGGCGACTGCGACGGTCAGCAGCCCGCAGAACACGGACAGCGTCCGCAGGGCGAGCTCCTCGTCGCCCACCAGCTCGCGCCAGCCGTGCAGCAGCAGGTAGGAGAGCGGCGGGTGCGCGTCGTGGGCGGTCTCGAAGGCCATCTGGTGGAGGGGCAGCCGCGCCATCCAGACCGAGTAGCCCTCGTCCCACCAGACCGAGTCGTAGGCGGCGCGGTGCAGACGCAGCCCGAAGCTCAGCAGGAGCAGGAGCAGGAGCGCGGCCAGGAATAGCAGGCGGTTGGCCTGGCGTCCCGGTTTGCGGGGAGAACGTGTCTTATTGTTGTTGGTCGACGCGCGCATCGACGCCGTGTTCGTCGTCATGCGGGGAAGCTTAGCGCACCCCTCGCCGCTTGTCTACCCGGCGATGTTTACGCCTCAGATGCCCTTGGGCAGGGCGAAGCTCCCATCGGGCTGGGGCGGGAAATCGACCACGTCGATCACCGCGTCGAGGTTCAGCTCGCCGTAGATGTGCGGGAAGCGCTCGCGCCCGCCGCCATTGCTCTCCGTGGGCAGCTCGTGGCGGATGGCGGCCTCGACTTTGGGCGGGCTGATGCAGAGCAGCACCAGGCCGCGCTGTCCGTGGTAGCGCCTGTTCGCCACCCTGATTATCTGCTCGCGCTTCGAGCAGTGGATGAACCCTTCCTGCTCCAGGGATGGGCAGTGATAAACGCCGCGGCCCTGGGCGGTCTGCCAGTGATCGTGCGTGGTGATATGAAAGATTAGGTACACGGTGGCGCTCCGTAAAGACTCGAAGCGGGGCTTAAAACTGCCTAAAGCCCCGTGTGCGGTTGTGATATGTGATTGTATCGCCCAGGGCCGTGATCGTTCCATTTTGCCCAGGGTGGAGCGGCCTGGGCTGGGTGTGATCGGCTCAGCCGAAACGCCGCTGGTTGGTCGCCCGGCGGTCTAGCTCGGTCTGCATCTCGGCCAGCGTGTCATACACGATCGGATCGTAGAAGATGTCCGGGAAGGCGTCGCGCACGTTGGCGTTCATGTAGTCGAGGGTGTCCGGGCGGGCCAGGACAGTCACCGCCACGCTCTTGTTGCCGGGCAGCATGCCGATCAGATCCCAGGTGGTGAGCACGGTGGGCCGGAAGGTCTGCCCGGGCAGCATCCCGATCAGGTCCCAGGTGGTGAGCACCGTGGGCCGGAAGGTTTGCCAGTAGCGCTGCGCAGCCAGGAAGAACCAATCCGCCTGGAGACCGGGGGCGAGCAGCAGCCAGTGATAGTCCGGCTCGCCGCGCACCGGGGCAGGCCCCGGCTCGACCACGATATCCGGTTCTTCCGCCAGGTCGGCCCCCGGCGACCAGACCACGCCGCCGCCGGTGTCGATGTCGGCCACCTCGATCAGGATCGGGTCCTCTTCGACCATCCGGTCGATGGCGGGCACCGTGCCCTGGATGTCGTAATAATCCGACTCGTTCCAGAGCGTCTCCACACGCCGCCCTCCGTGCCCACCACCGGCACCGGCCCGGCGTCGAAGTGCTTCTTGAGTAGCTCCTGGAACGCTTGGCCGCTGGCGATCAGCCCGTTGGGGTCGCCGAAGGGAGTTAAATCCGTCCCGCCAAAGACCGTCCGACCGGGGTCGTTGTACTGCTGGAGCGGGTCGTAGGGGTACTCGAAGTGCCAGCCAGCCCCGCTGGCGCGCTGCTGGTAATAGGGGCGGGCGACCTGGGGCGGGCCTCCGGCAGGCTCCTGGTAAAAATGGTTGGCGAGGTAGGGATGCGTGGCACACCACAGCCCATTGGCGATCACCCGGCGGAAGGTGCCGTTGTGGTTGTCGCGCAGATAACGCAGGCAGGCGTCGAGCCAGTAGACGGTCGCGTGGCGGTGCTCGGCGCTGTCGGCCATCGCCGGGAAGGCGGGATAACCACCCAGCTCGATCACCTCCTGGGCCCACTCGATCCAGTTGTCCATCAGCGTCTCGATCAGGCCCCCGTTATCCCAGGAAACGTAGATGCTCGGCCCGCCGCCGGGCGCGTCCTGGGGCCACTCGCCTTCCAGGTTCGGCTCGTTGTAGAACTCGAACCAATAACTGCCGTTGTTGATGTACTCGCGGTAGTTCTCGTACCAGACGCTCGGCGCGCGCAGCGCCCCCATGCGCTCGCGGAAGGTGCGGATGATCGCCATGCAATGGCTGTTTGCCAGTTGACCGGCGGCGTTGACGTACTCGTTCCCGCCGACGACGAACTTCGCCCAGCCCATCTGGGGGCGGATGTAGCGCTCCGGCCTGAAGGGGTGGAAGACGCCGATGTTGTGAAGTCCGCGCGGGTTTCTGAACCACTTGTAGTCGCGTAGGTTCATGTTCTGGTAGCCCCCCTGTTATCGAGTTAACCAAATGGCTGCCCGGTTTCGGCGCGCTCGTTGAGAATCGCCTCCATCATCGTCAGGTCGTCGACGACGATCATGTCCAGGAAAACGCCGGGGCGCTGCGCCTCGACCTGCCCCTGCGCGAAGGCGGCGGTATCGGGCCGCGCCAGCAGCGTCACGGCGACGGGCGCTTCCTCCGGGATGTAGGAGAGAAGCTCCCAATTGTCGGTCACAATCGGCTGATAGCGCTGCCAGAACTGCTTGGCCGCCTGGAAAAACCAGGCGCTCTGCAAGCCCGGTGCCAGAATCATAAAATGATAATCGTACCCGTCAGCCATGTTCGTCCTTCCCGTAGTATGTGTGCCCAATCTCATGATAGCACGTTGTGGAAGGCAGGCCAATATTCACTCCATAGGGCGATAGCCCTGATGGAGTGTCAAGCAAACCGGTTCCCGAAGGGACAAAATCCCTAACCAGTTAGGGATTTTGAGGTTTGCCATTCACCGGGCCGCGGCGAGAAAACGCGTTGTTCTCCTACCTCTCTCATGCTACACTGGGCGGCATGCTCATCCACGCCAGGCCGCAGCCATCCCAACGCCAACCCACGGGTCAACCCATCCGTTTCAGCTTCCTGTGGAGGCGCGCCCCATGACCCCTTTCCGTGACACTTTCTGGAACGTGCCGCGTTGGGCGGAGCTGCTGCTTTACCTCACCCAGGGCGTGGGGATAGCGATCCTCGCTGCCCGGCTCTACCTGCGGACGCGCCTCTGGCTGAAGGGCCAGGGGGGGCTGCCCACCGACCGGGTGGGGCGGCGTCTGGGGCGCGTGCTCAAATACGCCGTGGCCCAGGTAAGGATCGCCCGCGAGCGCTACAGTGGGATCGTGCACATCGCGCTGACCGCCGCGTTCGTCGCCCTCTTCCTGGGAACGGTCCTCGCCACGCTCGACTACTACCTGGGCGACCTGATCCTCAACGTCAGGCTGCTGCAGGGCGGCTTTTACCTGGTCTACGAGCTGGCCCTCGACTTCTTCGCCGTGGTCGGCGTCGCCGCGCTGATCCTGGCGATGCTGCGGCGGGCGATCGCGCACCCCGCCCGGCTGACCTACAACGCCGCCTTCTCGGCGATGCTGTGGATTCTGCTGGCCGACCTGCTGAGCGGGCTGCTGCTGGAGTCGCTGCGCCTGGCCGCCGTCCAGCCGTCCTGGGGGCCGTGGTCGTTTGCGGGCTACGTGCTCAGCCGGGGCGTGCTGGCGCTGGGGCTGTCTGCCGCGGCGCTCTCGACCCTGCATCTGGTGACCTGGGTGTTCCACTTCTCGCTGACCGGGCTGATCTACG
>JARRJX010000584.1:0-2544 GCA_037388645.1 Chloroflexota bacterium | reverse complement strand
GCCGTTCTGGCCGGGGTGGACGACGGTGTACCCGGCGCGGGTGAGGGCGCGGCCCGACCAGTGGGCCGCCGCCCCCCCGCCGCTAAGGGTGATGGGCTGAACGGACTGGGCGCTGACGTTGAACGAGCCGGTGCTCAGGTCGAACTCGATGCCCTCGCCGGAGAACGCCTGCTGGAACGCACCGCTCAGGATCAAGTCCTCCGGCGCGCCGACCTGAAGGGGCCGAAGGCCAGCCATCAGCCAGACGCGGTCGGCATTGCGCAGGGCGAGGTCGAGGTCGTGGGTGGAGAGCAGCACGGCCCGCCCGGTCGAGGAGGCGATCTCACGCAGGATGCGCATCACGTGGACGCGGTGGGGCACATCCAGGAAGGCGGTTGGCTCGTCGAGCACCATCACCGACGGCTCCTGGGCCAGAGCGCGGGCGATCATGATCTTCTGGCGCTGGCCGTCGCTTAACTCGGCCACCTTATGACCGGCCAGCCCATTCGCGCCGACCCGCTCAATCGCCCAGCGGATGACCGCCTCGTCGTGCGGGGAGAGCCGCCCCGTCCAACTGGTGTGGGGGTGCCGCCCCAGGGCAACCAGCTCGTAGACGGAGAGCGCGCCCACGCCGACGTGGCCGGTGAGCACGACGCTCAGGCGGCGGGCCAGCTCTCGCGGGGGTAAACGGTCGACCCGGTCGCCCAGCAGGGTGACGTGCCCTGAGAGGGCGGGCTGCATGGCGGCCAGCGTGCGCAGCAGGGTGGACTTGCCGACGCCGTTCGGCCCCAGCAGGCACACCAGCTCGCCGGGGTGGAGCGACACCGATATATCGGGCGCGACGACGTGGTCGGGCTGGCGCGCCCGCCGGTACCCGATGTTGAGATTGGCCGCGCTGAGGACAGGTTCCATGGCGATCACCCGGCAAAAGAAGCGCCCAGATTGCGGCGGCGCAGGATCACCCAGGCGACGACCGGCGTCCCGATCAGGGCGGTGATGGCGTTGAGGGGCAGGGTCGTCTCGCTGCCGGGGACGTGGGCGATCAGGTCGGCCAGGAGCGCGACGAGCGCCCCGGTGAGGGCGACGGCGGGCACCAGCACCCGGTGATCCGAGGTGCCAAACAGGCTGCGGCACAGATGCGGGACGGCCACGCCCAGGAAGCCAATCGGCCCGCAGAAGGCGGTCACCGTCCCGGCCAGCACGGATGCGCTGACGACGATCCAGAAGCGGGCCCGGCTGACGGGCAGGCCCATGCTGCGGGCGTAGCGCTCCCCCAGCAGCAGGGCATTGAGCGGCTTCGCCGACACCAGGGCGATGCCCAGCGCGACGACCAGCACCGGGGTGAGCACGACCAACTCGTTCCAGGAGGTGTTGCCAAAGCTGCCGAAGGTCCAGGAGACGTAGGTCTGGATGCGCTCGGCGATGCTGAAATAAAGCAAAATGCTGACCAGGGCGCTCACCGCGTAGCCCATGATCAGGCCGAGGATCAGGAGGGTCATGGTGTGGACGCGGCGGGCGGCGACCATCACCAGCAGGGTGACCAGCCCCGCGCCCAGGCTGGCAGCGGCGGCGACGGTGAGGTTGCCCGCGATGCTCAGCCCGGCGAGGAAGGTGGCCCCACCCAGGACGCCCGCCGAGCCGAGCACGACGAGCGCCACACCCAGGCTCGCGCCGGAGCTGATGCCCAGCACGAAGGGGTCGGCGAGCGGGTTGCGGAAGAGGGTCTGCATCTGAAGCCCGGCGACGGCGAGCGCCGCCCCGGCAAGCGCGGCGGTGATCGCCTTGGGCAGGCGGAACAGCACCACGATGTTCGTCCAGGTGGCCCTGGCAGGCTCACCGCCCAGCAGGATGGTGCCAATCTGGCGCAGGGGGATATTCACCGAGCCGACCGCCAGGCTGAGCGCGAAGGCAAAGAGCAGCGCGACCAGCAGCAGAATCAGCACGAGCGGACGCAGCCCCAGCTGGGGCCAATCCGTCTGGGTTGGGACTTCATTGAGCGGCGTCTGGCTCTCAATGACCCTTTGCCCTCCACCTGGATACCGAACTTCTGTTCAGTGTCCGGTGGCTAGAAAGTACATCATAACAGTGGACTCCAGTCCAGCTTGTAAGATGATTTGACATCTTTCCTCGATCTTTGGCCCTTTGGTCGGCCTTGCTATACACAGCCGATTGTCTGTATCAAGAATCATCTCATTCAAGCTGCCGATAATAGACGAAATCGTGGTCGGGGACGAGGTCGGGATGGAAGATTTTGACGAGGTCGAGCAGGATCAGGTGCGGGCGGGCGGCGCTGCTCTCGTAGTAGTCGTTGCCGCCCTGCTCGCTGACGCGGCGGTTGAAGGCGTAGACCTGCCCGTTCTGGAAGGCGGCGAACTCGGTAAAACGCTCGTCGGTCCCCGCCATCTCCTCCAGCGAGGCGAAATCCACGTTAATCCACACGTCGGCATCCTGGGCACGCTCGAAGACGGTCTCGAAATCGAGGAACAGCGAGCCGACCGAGTCGTCGTCTGAGAAGACGTAATCGGCCCCGGCATCGGAGAGAAGCTCGGCGACGTAGCTGCCGCC
>JARRJX010000583.1:0-3721 GCA_037388645.1 Chloroflexota bacterium | reverse complement strand
CTCACGTGGTTCTCGATGAGTCTCTGAAAAAGCTAGAAACTATCGAGAACCTATAGAAGTAATTCTTTTTCTAAAGAAATTTGAACGAATTACTTCACGTCAATTATGGAATCCCGCCGTTACGGGATATACTAGAACATATGTGTGAGGGGGGCGGTTTCACAGCTGTGTTTGGAGGGCAGCGGTGGCGGAAAAGAGCGAGTTTCAGGTAAAGAACGCGTATCCGTACGACGTGAGGGGGCCAGCGCGCTGGATCCTCTCACATTCGCTGCGCTATAAGCTGTTCGTGGCGGGCATGCTGTTCGGTAAAACGGTCAGCATCGCCGCGTACTCGATCGCGCCGGTGTTCGTCGGGCGGGCGGCGGCGGCGATCCTCAACCCGGGCGCGAACACGGCGAACGCGGTGCATGCCCTGCTCTACGCATCGCTGGGCGTGCTGGGTGGGCTGATGGGCGACGGCATCGCCGGGCTGATCGGCGGCCTGTCGATCGAGGTGATCGCGCAGCGGCTCGAAGCCGACTCGCGCGAGGAGCTGTACGGCAGCCTGCTGGGCAAGAGCCAGACCTTCCACAACCGCCAGCGGGTGGGCGACATCATGGCGCGCGCCACCGACGACGTGCGCTCGCTCAACGCGATGATGAACCCCGGCATCGCCTTCATCTACGAGACGGTGCTGGCCTTCCTGATCCCGTTGATCTACATCGCCTTCCTCAAGCCCACTCTGCTGCTGGTGCCCGGCCTGTTCGTCGTGATCTACATCATCACTGTGCGGGGCTACGTCCGGCGGCTGAACCCGGTCACGACCAGCCAGCGCACGGCATTCGGAGCGATGAACGCCGGGCTGGAAGAGACGATCAGCGGGATCGAGACGGTCAAGGCCAGCGCAAGCGAGGACTTCGAGCGGGAGAAGTTCAACCGCAGCGCCCGCGAGTTCCGGCGCTGGTTCGTCGAGCAGGGCTGGCTGGAGGCGGGCTATCTGCCCCTGCTGCTCTACGGCGTGGCGGTGGGCGGGACGTTCCTGCACGCGCTGCTCCTGCTCCAGGCGGGCACGATCACGCTGGCGGACGTGATCAGCGTGATGGGGCTGGTGAACGTGATCAGCTTCCCGGTGTGGATCTCGATCTGGTCGTTCTCGCTGATCCAGTTGGGGACGGCCAGCGCGCGCCGCATCCTGGAGAAGGTGACCGCCCAGACCGACCTCGACCAGAACAGCGGCGGCCACAGCGCGGCGATCCGGGGTGACATCACCTTCCGGGACGTCAGCTTCGGCTACGACGGCAGCGGGTTCGGCGTCTACGGCCTGAACTTCTCGGTCGAGGCCGGGCAGACGGTGGCGATCGTCGGGCAGACCGGCTCAGGCAAGAGCACGCTCACCCAGCTCGTCAACCGCACCTACGACGTGGATCACGGGGCGATCCTGGTGGACGGCGTGGACGTGCGCGAGTGGGATCTGGACGCGCTGCGCTCGCAAATCTCGACGATTGAGCAGGACGTGTTCCTCTTCTCGCGCAGCGTGCGGGAGAACATCGCCTTCGGCAAGCCGGACGCCAGCGACGAGGAGATCGAGCAGGCCGCGCGCGAGGCGCAGGCGCACGACTTCATCCTCTCCTTCGAGGACGGCTACGACACGGTGATCGGGGAGCGCGGTACGACCCTCTCCGGCGGGCAGCGGCAGCGGCTTGCGCTGGCGCGGGCCTTCCTCAGCGAGCCGCGCATCCTGATCCTCGACGACTCGACCAGCGCGATCGACAGCGCGACCGAGGACGAGATCCAGAAGGCGATCCAGCGGGCGCGGTCGGGCCGCACCACGCTGCTGATCACCCACCGGCTGAGCCAGATTCGCTGGGCGGACGTGATCCTGGTGATGCACCACGGCACGATCGTCGCCCAGGGGAGCCACGAGGAGCTGCTGCGCCGCTCGGAGCCATACCGGCGCATCTTCGCCCGCTACGACGTCGAGCTGCCGCCGCTTGAGACGGCGGTCGCCTTGCCCGGTTAACGGGTATCGACAGCGGGTTTACTGGTAGCACAAACAAGGCAGGTAGAAAACCTCATGGGTTTCATCATGGATGGCCTCGACGCGGAGGCCTATGACCGGACGTATTCAGACAGCGAGCTTCTGCGCCGCATTAGCACGTACTTCAAGCCGGAGACGGGCCGGATCGCGGCGGTGGGGGTGGCCGTCGCGGCAACGTGGTCGTCAGGATGCGGGAGGACGCCTTCGACGCGATCATGCGGCGCGACCTCTCCTTCTACGACAAGTTCCCGTCGGGCAAGATCGTCAGCCGGATCACCTCGGATACGCAGGCGTTCACCCAGGTGGTCACGCTCACGATGGACCTGCTCAGCCGCCTGCTGACGGTGGTGCTGCTGGTCGCGTACCTGTTCACGGTGAGCGCCTACCTGACCTTCATCCTGCTGGCGCTCGCCCCCTTCATCTTCGCGGCGGCGCTGGCCTTCCGCAGGATCGCCCGCGATACGACCACCCAGCAGCGGCGCGTCTCCGCCGAGGTCAGCTCGCACATCCAGGAGACGATCAGCGGGATCGGCGTGGCGAAGACCTTCCGCCAGGAGCACGCGGTATACGACGAATTCCTGGACGTGAACAAGCGCTCGTTCCGCATCGGGATCAGGACTGGCTTCGTCTTCACCGCGATCTTCCCGATCCTGGGCATTATAGCCGCGGTCGGCACGGCGGCGATCACCTACTGGGGCGGACTGGTGGCGCTGCGCGGCGCCATCTCGGCGGGGAGCTGGTACCTGTTCATCCAGGGGATTCAAAGCTTCTGGTTCCCGCTGACGAGCATCGCCTCATTCTGGAGCCAGTTCCAACTGGGGCTGGCGGCGGCGGAGCGCATCTTCGCCCTGTTCGACGCCGAGCCGAAGGTGATGCAGATCGGCGACCGGCGCTTCGAGACGGTGGCCGGTGACATCCGCTTCGAGGGAGTCGACTTTGCCTACCAGGAGAACGAGCCGGTGCTGACCGATTTCTCGCTGCACATCCCCGCCGGGAAGACCTACGCCCTGGTCGGGCACACCGGGTCGGGCAAGTCGAGCATCGTCAAGCTGATCGCGCGCTTCTACGAGTTCCAGGGCGGGCGGATCTTGATCGACGGGCACGACATCCGCTCGCTGGCGCTGCGCGCTTACCGGGGACACCTGGGGATCGTCACCCAGACGCCCTTCCTGTTCGATGGCACGGTGCTGGAGAACGTCCGCTACAGCAGGCCGGAGGCGAGCGACGACGACGTGATCGCGGCGGCGCGGGCGGTGGGGCGCGGCGACTGGATCGACAGCCTGCCCAACGGCCTACAGACCGAGGTGGGCGAGCGCGGCGGCAGCCTCTCGATGGGGCAGCGGCAGCTCGTGGCGCTGGCGCGCGTGCTGCTGGACGACCCGGCGATCTTCATCCTGGACGAGGCGACGGCCAGCGTCGACCCGCTGACCGAGACGCTGATCCAGGAGGGGCTGGACGTGGTGCTGGGGAACCGCACCTCGGTGGTGATCGCCCACCGCCTCTCGACGATCAAGAACGCCGACCAGATCATCGTGCTGCGCAAAGGGGCGATCATCGAGCGCGGCACGCACGACGAGCTGCTCGCCCAGGGCGGGCACTACGCGGAATTGTATAACACCTACTTCCGCCACCAGTCGTTGGAGTACATCGAGCAGGCAGGGGAGATGGTGGGGTAAGGCTGGGCTGTCCGGCGTCGGGTATAGG
>JARRJX010000582.1:0-4669 GCA_037388645.1 Chloroflexota bacterium | reverse complement strand
CAAACCGCCAGCCCATACAGCAGCACGTGGTAGAGCAGCTCGATAGGCGCGAACCAGCCCGGCAGAGACAGGGTCAGCCCGAACATCCGCCAGGCCCCCACGCCAGTCCCTAACAGGGCGTAAGGCCAGTATTCCAGCAGCTTCTGCCGCGCCAACCGGCCCATCTCGGCGTAGATCGCCGGGTCGTCGGCCACCAGGAAGCGCCAGAAGTGCTCCGGCACGGCCAGCTCCGCCGATTCGGTATCGCCCACGCTCCGGTAGAGATGCTGCACGTAGGCCACCTGTAAATCGTTGGTATCCACCCCGGTGGCGAGGTGCTCGGCGGAGATCGCCCGCAGGAAGAGCAGGCTGAAATTGGTCTGGAGCGAATAGGTGAACACGCCGCGATAGTGCAGGTTGCGGGCGCTCCATCCCAGGTAGACGGCCAGCCCGACCGCGGCCAGAGCCAGCGCCGGTCGCCACCAGGCCCGCACCAGCGGGGCCAGGATCAGCGGGGCGGCCAGCCAGAAGTAGATCGCGGTGGGCCGGGTGAACATCGCCGCCGCCAGCCACAGCGCGGCCAGCGCCAGCGCCTGCCAGCGCGCCTCCTGGATGAAGGCGGTCAGGCTGAGCAGGCAGGCCACGAACAGCAGGTTGAACAGCGGCTCGGCCAGCAGCGTGGCGCTGGTAGAGACGGAGGCCGGGTCGAGCGCCATCACGATCCCGGCAGCCACCGCCAGCTGGTGCGGATGGGGGAGGGCGGTCGCGTGCAGCAGACGGTAGGCGAGCAGCGCGCCCAGCAGCCAGCGTCGTGCCCCCCAGGCGGTAGACCACCGCCACCAGCATTGGGAACAGCGGCGGTCGAGCGCCCATCAGCCAGTAGGAGAAGTCGAAGCGGAAGTGGCGGGCCATGCCCAACCAGCCCGGCACGTCGCTCCCCCCCAGCGATTCGACCGGCGTGCCGACCACCGCCAGCCGGTAAGCCAGCAGCAGCCCGCGCGCCACCAGACCTACCCCAAAGATGCCCGCCAGGGTCGCCGGGCGCGGCGCGATCGGGCGGTCGGTCGCAGGCTCAGACATGGCTGGCCGCTCGGTCGGCCCGGCCCTGCGTGATCAGGCCATACAGGTAGAGGATGCCCAGCGCGCTGTACATCAGGATAAAGGGCATGAAGGGAGTACGATAGCGGATGTGGTACAGGCCGGAGATCACCACGGCGGTTGTCCCGGCGTAATACAGAATCACGATGTGGTTCAGCAGCAGGAAGCTCCTTCCAGGCTCGCCAGTACCCGACACCTGCCAGGGTCAGGGTTGCCGCCATCAGCGCCAGTTGAGCCCAGGCCGGGAAGTGGATCGTGCGGTTGGCGTCGAACATCTTCACCAGCGATACGCCGGTCATGATCACCGTCCAGGCCGGGTAAGCCCGCACCCGCTCCATGATCATCGTCCGGAACAATTCCTGGCGGGCCGGGTCGTTGCCGTGCAGGTTCTCCGACCTGCCGACGCTGTATTCTTCGATCTCCTCGCGGGTGACATCGGTATTGCCCAACCGCTGCTCGACCTCCCAGGCCATGTCGATCCCCACCTCCTCCGGCGGGCGACCGGTGGCGTGGCTCTCGACCGAGACCATCTTGTAGAACAGCGTGGTGTAGCTGCCGGTGGTCGTCAGGGAGAAGTTGTTGACGTAGTACAGGTTGCGATAGCTCCACGCCGAGGCAAATACCACACAGATCGCCGCAAAAACAGCCGCGTGCTTCCACAGCCCCCGGCGGTAGATGATCAGCGCCAGCGCCAGCAGGATCGCCAGGTAAAAGCTGACCGGGCGGGTGAGCAGCGCCACCCCCATCGCCACCCCGGCGGCGAGCAGCGCCCCCCAGCGACCGGTTTTGATGGTGACGACCAGCCAGAACAGGGCGATAAACAGGAACAGGTTGTGCAGCGGCTCACTCATCACCGTGACGGTAGCGTCCAGGTGGGCCACCTCGAACGTCAGCAGCAGGGCGCTGATCGCGGCGGCTGCGCGGTCTTCCAGCAGCAGCGCCGCCAGCTTGTAGATCAGGACGACGTTCAGCGCGCCCAGCATCAGGTTGAGTATGACGACGACGTACGGCTGCGGGCCGACCAGCGCGTAGATCAGCGTGACGAAAAGGGGGAAGCCCGGCGTGCGCAGGCCCCAGATGATGTTGCTGAACCCCTCTCCCCGCAGCAGCGATTTCGCCAGCCGGTCATACTCGTACGGGTCGCCGCCGCCCAGCGCGCGCATCGACGGCTGGGGGATCAGCACCCGCACCACGTAAACCACGACCAGTGCGGCCAGCGCCACGGCGAAGATGGCGAAGGTCTTCCAGAAGATTCTGGCCCGTGCCGATCGGGGGTCGTTCGGCGTCTGGATGGCTGCTGGCATTACGCTGACCTTCTGAATCGAGTCACACAGGGGTGCGGAGGAGGAGTCTAACCAACAGGCGATGCACAGGCAAGCTGTTCCCTGTTCCAGTCGTCGGCCCGGCCTTTGTGCCGCGTGTCACGATACTGTAAGGTGATCCCCGCCGTCGCCGTTCCTGGCCCTGGTCTGCCTAGTTTGCTCCGGCCCTGGCGAAATGGTAAGATTTCAGGATACGATTTGGCTTCTGAATAGACCGCATTCCATCGGCAAGGACATTGCCATGCGCTACCTGATCATATCCGATATACACGGCAACCTCACTGCATTCCAAACCGTTCTGAAAGACGCTGGCAAGCTGGGGAAAGACTACGACTTTGTCTGGTGCCTGGGCGACGTCGTCGGCTACGGCCCCGATCCTAACGAGTGCGTCGAGCTGCTGCGTGAGCTGCCGCACCTGTGCCTGGCCGGTAACCACGACTGGGCCACGCTGGGGCGTCTGGACGTGCGGACGTTCAACGCCGACGCCCGCAAGGCGCTGACCTGGACGCGAGACACGCTCAACGAAGAGAATATGGCCTACCTGGAGGCCCTTCCCACGACGTTCGTGATGGGAGAGTTCACCCTGGCGCACGGCTCCCCGCGTGAGCCGGTGTGGGAGTACATCCTCGATCCGCTGATCGCGTCGGTCAACTTCCAGCATTTCGAGACCCCGTACTGCCTGGTCGGGCATACCCATTCCCCGGTGATTTTCAAGAGCACCGGGAAGGGCGAGAGCCAGGCGATCGCGCCGGAGTATGGCACGCCGATCAAGCTGGACGGCAAGCAGATGGCCGAGGCCGACATGCCGCAGCGCCTGATAACCCGCCTGGAGCACGGCTGGTAGCCAGCGGATAACCCGTCGATCTTACTCAATCCAGAAGAAGGGGTTCCAGGCTACTTCCCACAGATAGCCGTCCGGGTCGGCAAAATAGCCCGTGTACCCACCCCATTCTGCCTCCTGGGCGGGCTTGACCAGCGTCGCCCCCACCGTCTGGACGTGCGCCAGCAGCGCGTCGACTTCCTCTTTCGAGTGCAGGTTGTGGGCGAGTGTGAAGCCGCGAAACCCGCTGCCCTCGGCGGGCACGGTCGCGTCGGCGGCCAGCTCGTCCCAGGGGTACAGCGCCAGCCACGTCCCCTTCGTCATGAAGAAGGCGACCCCTTCAAACCCCTCTCGCAGCGGCAGGCCCAGGCCATCCTGGTAGAAGCGGACAGCGCGATCCAGGTCGGCCACCCCCAGGGTGATCAGGCTGATTCGAGGCTCCATCGATTTTGCTCCTCCCAAACAAAGACCGGCTTATTCGGCATCCCGCGCGCAGCGGATGCCGCCGTCGAAGTGGAACGAGTCCGCCGGGATGTAGGCGTTGTTCCTGTTGGATGAGCGGTTGCGGAACGCCTGGTTGTAGAACGACCCTCCGCGCGTCACCCGGAACGTGCCCTCCTCCGGGCCGGTCGGGTTTTCGTAAGGCGAGTATTGGTAATAATCGCGCTCGTAAATATCATACACCCACTCGTAGACGTTGCCCGCCATGTCGAGCACGCCATAGGGGCTGGCCCCCGCCGGGAAGCTGCCCACTGGGGCGGTGCGGTAGAGGGGGCGCTGGCTGAAGGCCGATTCGGGCCAGGTGAAGTTCAGCCGGTCGGGGGTTGGCTCTTCGTTTCCCCAGGGATAGGTGCGCCCATCCGGGCCGCGCGCCGCCTTCTCCCATTCAGCCTCGGTCGCCAGCCGCGCGCCGCGCCACGTGCAGTAGTCGCGCGCGTCGAACCAGCTCACGAAGATCACCGGGTAATCGTCGAACTCCGGGTTGCCGAAGTATTCCGGCCAGCGCACGTAGTAGTTGGGGTCTTCGGTGCAGCAGTCTGCCCGCCGGGGCGGGCGGCAGGCTTCTGTCTCCACACAATCCTGGTACTGCCGGTTGGTGGTCTCCAACCGGTCGATGTAGAAGGCATCCACGTAGACCTCATGCACCGGCAGCTCATCCGGGAAGCCCTCTTCGCTGCCCATGATGAACTCGCCCGCCGGGACGTACTGCATCACGTTCCCCAACCCGTCGACGTACTGCTCCGGCGCAGGGGTGGCGCTGGGCAGCGGCGTGGCGGTGGGAAGTGGGGTGAGCGTGGGGGTGGTCGTCGGCGAAGCTGGTTCGGGCGTTCTGGTTTGGGGGGGCGTCGAGGTGACGATCGACCTGGTGGGGTCAGACTCCGCGCTGCAAGCAGCCAGGAGGAGCAGAATCAGCAAGATAGGGGCAGGTCGATGGTTTGTCGGCGGCATG
>JARRJX010000581.1:0-5269 GCA_037388645.1 Chloroflexota bacterium | reverse complement strand
ATCTGTGAGTGACCTCTAACCACCTGCCTGAGCCTGCAAACCGGCAAGCCTGAGCTTAATAGAAAAGCTTCGCCAGCCCAAGAACCCCCTGGCTCCAGGGCACACGATGCGACACGCCGGACTGGGCCTCGAAGCTCTCCAGGTTCGCCAGATACCACTCGTAATTACGGATCAAGGCGTCGACGTTGGAGTATTTGGGCTGAAATCCCAGCACGCTCTCCGCTTTCTCAATAGAGACAAACGACTCTTTGTCGACCGTCTCGTAAATCCACTTGTAGAGTGGAGACAGGCCGAACGCCTCCAACACGCGCAGGGCGGCAACCGCCGGGCCTGCCGGGATGGAGATCACGCGCCTGCCATGCCCGGCGTGGTCGAGCACCGCCTGAAAATCCGAGCGGGGTGTCCCAAACTCCTTCGCCCCGATGTTGAACGTGTCATTGGCGACACTTTTATCCAGCGTCGCCAGCAGGTAAAGCGCGTCGCACAGGTCTTCTACGTCGAGGTACTGATACGGGTTGTTTCCCGTGCCCAGCACCGGCCAGTTGTGGCCCGTGCGCGCCCAGTCGTAGAGCATGGCGAACACACCCAGGCGCTCCGGGCCGATGAACGACTTGGGGCGCACAATCGGGATGCACATCCCCTTTGCGCGGAACTCAAAACAGACCTGCTCCGCCTGGACTTTCGCCTCGCCGTACGGCCCTACCCCGTCCACTTCGTCGGTCTCGTACAGGGGGTGATGGTCGGGGATTCCGTAGACGGCGGTGGTGGAGACGTGGATCACCCGGTCTACACCGTGCTCCTGGGCGACCTCCAGCACCATGCGGGTGCCGCCGAGATCGGTCGACATGATCTCCTCAGGCTCGTATAAGGGGAGCGCGGCAGCGGCGTGCACGACGATGTCGACCCCCTGCATAGCCTTTTCGACGTCCTCCCGGACACGGATATCGCCCAGGACGTCGTTCACCTGATCGCGCTCCGGGTAATCAAACGGCGCGATGTCCAACGAGGTGACCGGATGTCCACGGCTCAAGAGGTAACGGATGACGTTGATCCCCAGAAACCCCGCGCCGCCGGTGATCATGAAAGCTGGTTTATCGGACATATTGCAAAATCACCTGGCACTCCGCCGCAGGGCGGGTGACGAGGTGAGTTATGCTCCTTTCTTAAGGATGACACGATAAAGCACGTGCCAAGTGGTTCGCGATAAGTTTCTGAAGAAACCAGAAACTTATGCGACCTGCAAACCTAACCGGTTTGCTTTAGAAGTAATTCCTTTTCTAAAGAATTTTGAACGAATTACTTCAGAATGGCCCTATCTTACCGCATTGGGGCGATTCAGTCGCACAGAGGCGGGGCGGCCTAGCGCCTGCGCCCAAACACCGCGGCGAGCACGCCACCGACCAGGACAATCGGCGCGCAAATCATCATGCCGATCCCGATGGCGAACGCGGCCCGCGCCCCGCTGCGGATATGCTCGACCAACTGGACGCGATCACCATAGAAGAGCCGCTCCGGGATGATGTCGCCGGTCGACCCTTTCTGACCATGCACGGTGATCAGGTCGCCATCGTGAAAGCCGCGCGTCCGGATCGTGCCGTCGGGCAGGGACTCCCCGCTGTAGGTAGCGGACAGCTCTCCGTCTCCCTCGACCATCGTTTCAGGTAAGCTGCCCTGGAATAGGGCGGAAGTGCTCGAAGCGGTCGTCACCGTGCCACCTGGAACGGCAATAACCAGGGCGGGGGCGGCGGTTTCAATGCGAGCCCAATCCCCGTCCGGCTGATCCTCGTCCTGACTCGGGTCGGGCGGCGTGACGTTCCACTCGTCACGTATATAGGCAACGAGGCCGTCCTCGGTGAGCGGGGTATTCCCTTGCAGGTTGCCAGTGATCACCATCTCTTCACCGGCGGCCAACGCCTCGTAGGCACCGGCATCAAGCAAGGGCAGGTGCTCAACGCGCCGCCACTCCACCGCCTGTTTGGGAGAGATAAAGAAGGCGAGTGCGATCCCCATGCAGAGAAATAAAAGCGCGGCGATGCCTGCGCCAATGACAGTATTAATACGCTCTCGGACACCAAGCAGCAGCTTCATGTGGGGCAGTCTCCTGTTGTAAGAAGCTCAACGGATAATAACGAACGTGATAACACAGTGACGAAGAATACCGCCAGAGAGGGTCTCTGCGCCGGGCTGTTTGTGAATGTCAGCCTGATGATCAGGACAGGTGAGGGACGATCCGCTCGGTCAGACGGTCTTTGGGCATGTAGCCGGTAATCCGCTCAACCGGCTGACCATCCTTGAACAGGATCAGCGTGGGGATACCCATAATGCCCAGGGTCTGCATGATGCTGGGGTTCTCGTCCGCGTCCAGCTTGGCGACTTTCAGCTTCCCGTCGTATTCTTGCGCTAAATCATCAACGATGGGAGCGATCATCTTACAGGGGCCGCACCACTCCGCCCAGAAATCGACCAGGACAGGCTCGGCTGAATCAAGGACGTCGCTCTCAAAAGTCTCGTCGGATACAGGAAAGGGTTCTGCCATTACACACTCCTGAATTTATCGAATTTATGATACATTATTGAGACGCCCTGGCGTGACCAGAACTTACCCAGTAGAGTAGATGGTACCACGGGCGTTTATCAGCAGCAAGCCGAATCGCTACGGGCGATCGGGGTCGATGCCCAGGCTTTTCAGCACGTCGCGCGCCCGCTCTGCTTCGGGGCCGAAGGGGCGCACTTCAAGGTAGGCCAGCAGGTCTTCGACCGCCAGATCATTCTCCTCCTGCTCGGCATACAGCACGCCGCGCCAGTACAGCGCTGGAAGGTAGCCGTCCGACGCCAGGCCGTTCATGCGGACGAAGGCCAAGTCTTCGTTGCCCCGCCGCCGCTCGATCAGGCCGTAGCCCATCAGCAGCCCGTCGACGCTGCCAAACTGGAACACCTGCCCGGCCAGATAGCTGAACGCCTCGTCGGAATCGTCAACCGCGATCAGGTCGGCGGCAGCGGCCATGGCCTCAAAGGCGCGGTCTGCCCCTACCCCGGACTGCGTCCCCTGCTCGCCCGCGCGCTGGAGCGCCTCAATCGCCGGGGCGGTTTCTCCGGTCTCGGCCAGGGCCTGCCCATACCAGTACAGGGCCAAGTAGTCGGTGTCGTCGATCTCGACGGCGGAGGCAAAATCCGAGGCGGCGGCGGGGTCGTCACCCTGCGACATCTGAGCAAGCCCCCTGGCAACATACAACTCGGCGGATTCCGGATATTCCTCAAGGCCGGTCGAGGCGATATCCACCGCCGCCTGATACTCCCTGCCCCCATAGGCCGAGCCGGTCACGTTCAGCCAGGCATATTCGAGGGCCTGGGCGGCCTGCAAATCCGCCACCGCCGCATCGGCCTGCCCCAGGCGGGCATATGCCCTGGCCCTGGCGACCAGATAACCCTGGTTGGCAGGGGCAAGCTCAAGCAGCCGGTCGTAGACCGCCAGCACCTCGTCGTGGCGCTCCTGCTGCTCCAATAACAGGCTCAAGCGGCGCAGCGCCTCCTCGCTGTCCGGCTGGGCGTCGACCGCCGCCTGGAGGAAAACCAGCGCGGCGTCGGGGTCGCCCTGGCGCTGGGCGACGGCGGCCTGGGCCAGCAGCGGCTCCGCACGGTCGGGGTAAAGATCGGCGAGCGCCTGGTAGTCCTTCATCGCCTGCTCAAGCGCCGCGACGGCAACGAGCGCGTCTCTGGGTGGGGGTGGCGGTAGGCGTCGACGTGGGGGCCGGGGTGTTGGTCGGCTCCGGCGAGGGCGTCGGCGGGGCAGTCTCCCTCACAACGGTCGAGGGGGCGGTCGGCACCGGCTGCGCGCAGGCACTTAACAGCAACACCAGTGCGGCGATAGGGTAGAACAGGGGTCGTTTCATATCGCTCCTATGCGGGTTTCTCATCGGCGGTTCTGTTAGAGCAACTCTACAATCTCCTGCGGGGTATTGGCAACCCGCCAGAGAGTCATGTCCCGATCGCGGACGTACCGGCCATCGCCTACAAACTGCCGGATTATCGTTTCCCACCACTCCCCATACAGGATGAACGGCTTGCGCTCGATCTCGCCCACCTGCATCAGGCTCCACATTAACGACATCTCGCTGAGCGTGCCGATGCCACCGGGCAGCACGACGGCCCCATCACAACGCGCGACGAGGTGATAGAGGCGCTCGCTCAGGGTGTCATAACGCACGACCTGGTCGACGAACCGGTTGGGGCCCGATCGGTATCCTTCGCGCTCGAACAGGGCAACCGTCACCCCGATCACGAACCCGCCACCCGCTTTTGCACCCCGGCTGGTGGCCTCCATCGTGCCGCCATACCCCCCCGTCATCACGGCGTAACCCGCCTGGGCCAGCGCCTCGCCCACCTGGAAGGCATTCTGATAGTCGACCGAATCCTCCCGCGGGGCAGAAGACCCAAACACGCTCACAACCTTCCGATCCATACTGCGATCCCCTCTCCTGTATCGTCCCCGGTCAAGCCGCTTTTCCCAGGTAGGCTACACCCTCTGGGCCAGTTCTTCAAATTGTTGACAGCGTTTGGGGCAGATGTTAAACTCCAGCGCACGTACTTAACAACTCAAAACGGCGAATGAAAACGCCCTCATCCAGAGAGGTGGAGGGACCGGCCCTGTGAAACCTCGGCAACCTACTACCGCTTATTGCGGCAGAACAGGTGCCAATTCCGGCAGAGACCTTGTTAAAGCTCTCGCGTGACTCTGGAAGATGAGAGAAGGACGCTAGCTGCCTCGCACAAACCGCGCCTCTTCTCTATTGAAGAGGCGTTTTCAGTAGATGATCAATCCGCACACTCGCCTGGCACGCCGCCACCTATGTCGGGGAAAACCCGCATGGTGGAGATGCGCTGTGCCGCACCTGCCAGGTGAGCACCCGGATGGCAAGCAGCCAGGAGGCTACCAGCATGAAGCGGAATGTTATCGTATCAGAATCGACCGACATGTCGGTCGAGGCCAGGCCAGTCGAGATCGTGGAGCGCAAGGGCATCGGGCACCCCGACAGCCTGTGCGATGGCATCGCGGAGCGCATCTCGGTGGAATACTCGAAGTGGTGCCAGGAAAACCTGGGCGCGATGCTGCACCACAACTTCGACAAGGTGCAGCTCGTGGCAGGCGACGTCGAGGTGGGCTACGGGCACGCCGAATTACTGAAGCCGATCCGCCTCCAGCTTGCCGGGCGTGGCACGCCAGTTGCCCCGGATGGCCGGAAAGTCCCGATGGATACGATCGCGATCAACG
>JARRJX010000580.1:0-4853 GCA_037388645.1 Chloroflexota bacterium | reverse complement strand
TCCCTGAATGTGTCCCCCGTTGCGCTTGCCCGATACAATGATCGAGGATGGGTGCCTGGGCAAATGGGCTGCGCACGCTGGACGCTTTCGCCGCCACCCTGCGCGACGAGGTCGACCTGGATCGCATGACTGTTGAATTGGTCGCCGTCGTTGAGAAAACCATCCAGCCGGAGCAGATCGGCCTGTGGCTCCAGCCCACACCGCCGGTTGGCAAAGGCCACCCGAACAGCCGGGCAGAATGAGCGCCCGGCAGCCCACTCACCGTGCAAAGTGGTAAACCTCCACCCGGTTGTCGGGCACGGGATCGCCCCCCACCATCGCCTCCAGCCGCTCGCCGCTGGGCAGCGTGTACCAGCCTAGATATACGCGGTATGCCCCGCCGGGCAGTCCGTCAAGCAGGATGGCGTATTCGTCCGGCACGACCTCGCCCGCATCCCAGATTCCGGTCGGGTAAGCGCCGCCGCGTGGTTGGGTGTCCAGTTGGGCGGCGATCTCCCCCGCCTCGTCCACCACGTGCACGAATAGCGTGTGATCCGCCGCCGGGCGCGCTGTCGCCTGCCAGTCGGCCCGCAGCTCCAGCCGGTCGCCGTCCACTGTGGCGTCGAACCCGGCCAGTGTGATCGTCCCGCCAAAGGTGATCGGCTGATCCGGGGGCGGTAGGGTAACATCCGCAGATGGCAGCGCCACCTTGAACCCGGCTAGAGTCACCTGCGGGGCGACCACGTTCCCCGCCTCGTCCACCACGCCGACCGGCTCGTTAGCCAGCACGCGGTACAGCCCGGCGATCACCGTGTACGGGCCGGGTGGCAGGTCGGGTGGGATGTTCAGCCGGAAGCGAGTCGGCACCCATTCGCCCGCAGTCCACAAGCGGGTGCGGTAGACCCCGTCGAGTGTCCAGCGGTGCACCTGCGCGACCGCCCCGCCGCTTGCGTCGAGCACCTGGACGAACGTCTCGTAATCCTCCGCCGCGCCCGCCTCTGCTTCCCAGTAGAGCGTGATCCAGAGCGGCTCGCCCGGCGAGAGTGTCTGGCTCTCCACCTGGTACCCGGCCAGCGCCACCTCCCCGCCCAGGCTGGCCCCAATCGGAATCACGTCTGGGGTGAACGCCTCCGGCGAGAGCGAGACGGCGTACAGCGCGGCGGCGGGCTGCCCGATCCAGTCGGTGGCGGCGTCGAGCGGCTCGGAGGAGTCCAGTTCGGCTTGCAGCGCGGCGGCCTCACTCGCTTCCAGCGGCGGCAGCAAAATCTGCTGCCCCTCCGCCAGCAGCACCCAGCCGCGCCCGTCGTGTTCCGGCGTCTTCCCGTCGTGGCGCGGGCGGTATGGGTCGGCGGGCAGCGCGACGATCGCTTCATCCCCCCAGGCGGGGGTGTCGAGCGCCCCGCCCGCCGCGATCCCCGACCGGCGCGTCGGGTAAGCCGCCGAGAGCAGGTAGGGGATGTTTGCCCGTGTGAAGTCGTCGAGCGTGATCAGGATCGGCGGGCCGTCGCCTGCGTGGGCCAGGATCAGCTCGGCCAGGAACACGTCGCTTGCCTCAAGCGTATCCGCTGTGGCCGGGTCGGCCTGCTGGGCGGGGATATAGCGCCAGTGGTAGTCCCAGAAATCGTACAGCCCCGGCCCGGCGATCAGCGCGCCGAGCGCCAGCGCCGTGATCGTGTTGCCCATCCGCCGTCCGTCCGCCTTAACCCGCCCCTCGATCCATCCCCACAACAGCGCCAATCCGCGCGCCGCCAGCAAAAAGGCGAAGGGCAAGACTCCGATCATGCGCAGGCCGTGCGGCTCCGGCTGGGTGCCGCTCAGTATGTCGGTGAGCGCCATCAGCGGGATGCCGATCAGCGGCCACCACAGCGCCTTATCGCGCGGGCGGAAGAAGGCCGCCGCCAGCCCGGTCAGCGCCCCGATCCCCAGCGGCAGAGCGAGCAGCGGGCGGCCCATCTCGGCATATGCGCCGTGCCATGGCAGCAGGAAGATCGCCGCCTCGCCCAGCGCCTTGCGCCCCAGCGTCGCCCACAGCGCGCCGCCGCGCAGGCCGGTCTGGAAGATGAGCTGCCCGGCGGATTGGCTGCTCCGGGCGAAGAACGCTTCCGGTGTGCGCAGGTAGGTGATCAGCTGCGGCACCACCAACAGCGCGCTGAGCGCCAGCATCGCGGCGAACAGCCCGATTCTCTGGCATCCATTGGTGGGCGGCCCACAGCGCGAGCACGATCGGCAGCAGCCGGGCGGGGATGTAGGTGTAGTTCGCCACGGCGAGCGCCAGCGCGGCGGCGGCGAACGCCCATCGCTTGCCGCTATTCCAGGCATAGGCGAACAGCAGGGTGAGAGCCATCACCTCCAGCGGGAAGAGTTGCGACCGCTGCCCGCTCTTGCCCAGCATGATCGGGTAGAAGCTGACCGCGTAGGCCAGCGCGAACAGCCACATCGTGCGCAAGGTGAGTGGCTCCTCACCCGAATCCTCTCCACCCAGCCAGCGGGCCGCCAGGAATCCCACCGGCACGACCAGCGCGCTGGCAAGCGCGGTCGGCAGGCGGCTGGCGAAGCGAGCGCGTTCAGCCCGATCCACGACACGTCGCCGTGCCCGCCCAGTGGCACCGTCCCCAGCCGGAACAGGCGCAGGCCCAGCCCGAACACAAATAGGCCCGCGAGCGCCGCCAGTGTGCGCCACGCGGGCCGCCGCTCGTTGGCCCTGGCTGCGGTTGCCATCGCCGGTCTATTCCGCCGTAATGGTGAACTCGTGTTGCAGGTCGCCGTTGTCGTCGTACAGGTAGACGGTGTCCCCGACCGCCCACACGGCGCGCGTCAGCCCCCAGTAGAGGTCGATCGGCGTGTTCTGCCCGACTCCGGTGTAGATCGTCACCGCGCCGCCGGAGAACAGCCGGAAGCTGGGGAACTCGAACGCATCCCCCGCCTCGCTTTCCAGCGTCCATTCCTCCAGCTCGACCGGCGCGCCCTCGTTGACGATCTCGACCGCCTCCCTGGTGATGTCGCCGGGGCTGAGCACCCGCGCGATGCGCACCGCCGTCGCGCCGGGCGGCGGGTTGGTGGCGGTCGGGATCGGCGAGGGCACCGAGCGAGTCGGCACGAGCGTGGCGGTGGGGGTCAGGGTGGGGGTCGGCGTGGGAATCCCGCACACCGGGATCACCAGCTCCTGGCCGACGTTCAGGAAATCGGGGTTGAACTCCGGGTCGACCAGTTGGTTCATCACCGTGATGTTCCCGGTCGCCACCCCATACTGCTCGGCGATTGCCCCCAGCGTCTCGCCCGATTCCACCACGTGGACGGGGTTCTCGCAGTCGGGGGCGATGGTGGCGGCTTCGGTGGGCGGCAGGCCAGTGTCGGGTTCCTGGCCGGGTGGCGATTCTTCGCTGCCTGCTTCACCCTCCTCGGTGGGTGTGGCCGGTATCTCCAGCGGGGAGACCTGCGAGGTGGCGCTGTGGGTGGGCAGCAGGATGTATTCCGGTTCGCGCTGCTTGTCCCAGAAATACAGAACCAGCATCGTCACGAGCAATGAGACCACTGCCGGGACGGCGATCAGCACCAGGACTGAGGGGCGTTGTCGTCTCATAAGGCACCCAACCACCGGTTAATCAGGGAACAGCGATTGTAAGAATAATGATGAAGCGGCCACCGCAGTTGTATCGTAGCATAGGATGCGCCGCTTGGCGAACAAAATAGCCGCCTAGCCCGATCCGGCCCCCTCCCACTCCCCCGATGGCAGCGTGTTGAAATAGTCGCACTCGTCCTGCACGACGCAGATGCCGCACTTGGGCGCGCGGGCGTGGCACACCGTCCGCCCGTGCCGGATCACCTGGAGGTGGAAGGCGTAATAATCCTCCGGGGGCACGATCTCCTCTAGCTCCACGTGGGCCTTCTCCGCGTTGGTCTTTTTCCCGATCAGCCCCAGCCGCCGCGTCACGCGGTGCACGTGCGTGTCGACCGGGAAGGCGGGCTTGTTCATTGCGAACAGCAGGATGATCGCCGCCGTCTTCGGGCCGATGCCGTTAATCGCGGTCAGCCAGGCCTTGGCTTCCTCGACAGGCATCTCCTTCAGGTGGTCGAGCGTGATCCGCCCCTGCGTCTCCGTTAGGTAGCGCAGCGCGGCCTGGATGCGCGGCCCTTTCTGGTTCGCCAGCCCCGCCGGGCGCACCGCCTCGATCACCGCCTCCGGCTCGGCGTCGCGCACCGCCTCCCAGGTCGGGAAGCGCGCCACCAGCGCTTCGAAGGCCACGTCGCGGTTCGTGTCCGAGGTGTTCTGGGAGAGGATCGTGTTCACCAGCTCGTCGACTGGTGGGAGGTGCTGCCGCCAAGTGGGATAGCCGTATTCCTCGCGCAGCAGGGCGGCGATCCGGGCGTATTTTGCTTCGAGGGCGCGTTTGCTCTTGGGCATGGAGTTGTCTCTCAATCGATAGGGCTAACGGGATCGCCGTCTATTATCCACCAGACACGCCGCTCTATCCAGGGGATGCCCGATTCAGGTGTATTCGTATCGTGGGTAATATGAACAACGTCTGGGTGTCGAGCAGCATACGCGCATCGCGTTTTGGGTTCGCCTCATCTGCTCAGTTGCAAAGCACCTTGCAAAGTGGGGAATCTCTTCAAACTTGATGCCTGGGGGGTAGGGGCGAGATACATCTCGCCCTGCTACGCGATACGAACGCTGTCCGGGTTTTACACATCCCGCCCTTCGGCCAGAATGCGCACCACCGCCGAACGTGGTATAGTATGGACAGTGTTGTAAAACCGGTCGCGCTGGAGGTCGTTATGCTCAGGTTACCTAAAGCCCTGATGTTCGCTTCCGTGATCCCGTTCTTGCTCCTGGCAGGCATCGCTGCCGCGCAGGTCGAGGACCCGCCCCCTGA
>JARRJX010000579.1:2409-4411 GCA_037388645.1 Chloroflexota bacterium | reverse complement strand
TGACCTTTTCCGACGCTATCGCTGCTGTTCGCTTACGACTCTGGCAGTCAGGTTTTTGGATGTCACCCTCTGCCCTCGACCGACCAGAATTTGCTGTGCATTTGCCATCTCACCTCGTTTAGTTGCTCTGTTATGCTACTTGATTCGTACAAAGTCGAGCTGAGCCTTAACGAAATAATAGGACAATCTCACATATAAAGACTATCCGCCTACAAAGGGCTGATTTTGATGCCCACTTTAGCGGGCTTTTTACTGCGTAGCCGCATGGTTTTAACCTGCGGCGGTCGTCGCCCACCACAACTATTCGGCTGACAGGATCGGTTGCCCTATTAAATTGTAAAAATCCAATATCTCGCCCTGCTACGCGGTACGAACACTGTCCGGGCTTTCCATACGCTCCGCCTTGGCTCAACCTCGCAACTGAGCAACGTCTGTCACCGACCTTCAGTCGACATTACAGATTTCGCCTGATGCTTTTAGCGTCAGGCGGTGTTGGCCCAGTCCCCCGCCTACTCCCCCACCGGCCCGCTGTGCCGGGCCAGCCAGATGAACCCGATCAGGCTCAGGAAGCCCATCACCAGCAGCGCGACCAGCTTATACAGCCGCGAGGGGATCGCCAGCGCCAGCCCGCCGAACGCAGCGCAGAACAGGTAGTAGCTCAGCACGATCTGGCGCTGGGAGAGGCCGGCGTCCAGCAGCCGGAAGTGCAGGTGCCCCCGGTCGCCTTCCGTCGGGCTTTTGCCGCGCGCCAGGCGGGCCACCACCTGCCAGGCCAGGTCGAGCAGTGGCAGGCCCATCACCAGCAGGATCGACGCCATCTTCGCCCCGCCGATGATGCTCAGCACCCCCAGCGTGAACCCCAGGAAATACGCCCCGGACGAGCCCAGGAAGATTCGCGCCGGGGCGAAATTGAACGGCAGGAAGCCCAGCGACGCCCCCAGCAGCGCCACCGGCAGCAGGGCGACGCTGTCCTGCGGCGGGCTGAGGCGGAACACGCCGTTGACGAACAGCACCACGCAGGCGATTGCCGCCACGCCGGTCGCCAGCCCGTCCAGCCCGTCCAGCCAGTTGACGGTGTTCATCATCAGCCCCAGCCAGAACAGCGAGATCGTCACCGTGACCAGCCGGGGGAAATCGGGCGTTTGCTGGCCGGTGAAGGGGTTGTTGACGTACTCGATCAGGATCAGGAACGCGACCGCAATCGCCGCCGCGAACAGTTGGAACAGGTATTGCGGCACCGGCGAGAGTTCGCGCCAGTCGTCGTACAGCCCGGCCAGGAAGATGAACGTCCCCCCGCCCAGCAGCCCGATCAGGCGGAAGATTTCCTTCGGGTCGAAGCGCAGGACGCGCAGCCCCACCGGCAGCGATTGGGCGCTGTCCCACGGGTCGACCACCAGCAGTTGGGAGACCAGCACCGCGCCGACGAACGCCAGGTACAGCGCCACGCCGCCGATCCGCGGCACCGTCCTGGGGTGCTGACGCCGTCCGCCTGGCACCGCCACCAGCCCCCAGCGTCGGCCCAGCCAGCCGGTCAGCGGGGTCAGGATCAGCGCCAGGATAAACCCGACGGCAAACGTCAGGCCGAAAGCGGCGAGCGGCGCGTTCAAAGGACTTATCCCGTGCCGAACTGCCGGTCACCGGCGTCGCCCAGCCCCGGCACGATGAAGCCGATCTCGTTCAGCCGCTCGTCGACCGCCCCCAGGAAGAGTGGCACGTCCGGGTGGGCCTTCCGCATCGCCCGGATGCCCTCCGGGGCGGCGATCAGCCCGACGTACTTGATCCGCGTCGCCCCCCATTTCTTCAACAGGTTGGTGGTCGCGACCGCCGATCCGCCCGTCGCCAGCATCGGGTCGAGGATCAGGCAAAGTTGGACGGTCGGCTCCACCGGCAGCTTGTTGTAATATTCGACCGGGCGCAGCGTGCGCTCGTCGCGGTACAGCCCGATGTGCCAGACCTCCGCGCCGGGCATCATCTCCCACACCCCGTTGACCATCCCCAGCCC
>JARRJX010000579.1:0-2368 GCA_037388645.1 Chloroflexota bacterium | reverse complement strand
CGAGCGCAGCACCCAGCCATCCGCTTCGCCCATCGGGGTCGTCACCGGCTTGGGGTTCAGTTGCAGGTCCTGGGTGGCTTCGTAGGTTAATAAGATGGAGATTTCACGGACGACCTGGCGGAATTGTGTGGAATTGGTGTTAATATCACGGAGGAGTGTCAGCTTGTGCTTGACCAACGGGTGCGAGGAGACGTGCACGCCTTCTTCCATCAAGGTCGATACCCCTTTCTGTGAGCGAGTCAGGCCGGAGCGATTCTAGTAGTTGATGAGCGAAGCTGCAAACGCCGCTATAATCCGCGCGCGCAGTGCCACACCGGGAAGGACACATGAAGCGACAGTCTCTTCAGCCCACCGCCGATCATGCCCATCCGCGAGGGAAGAACCCCTTCCTCTGGCCTGAGTTAGCGCTGCTGCTCCTCCAAACCGGCACCCGGCTCCACCGCCTGGCGCTGTTCCCGGTCTTCATCGACGAGACCCTCCACATCATGCGCGCCCGCGACACGCTCGCCCTGCACCCATTGGCCGGGGTGGCGCACGGCAAGGCGCTGATCCCCTGGCTGCTCGCCCTCGTCCAACCCTTGGAGAATGCGGTGTGGGCCTCCCGCGCGATGGTCGTCCTGGTCAGCGCGCTGGGGCTGGCGGCGCTGCTCGGTTTAGGCCGCCGCCTGCTCGGTCGGCGCGCCGCGCTGGTCGCCGGATTGTTATACGTCGCCCTGCCCTTCACTTTTTTCTTCGAGCGCCTCGCCATGTCTGATGGCCTGGCCGCCGCCTTCGGCCTGCTGAGCGGCTGGCTGGTCGCCGTCAGCCTGGGTACCGGCCATCGTCGGCTCGCGCTGCTGGCCGGGCTGTCGCTGGCGGTCACGATCCTCACCCGCCTCTCGATGGTCGTCGTCCTCGCCTTCCCCCTGCTGGGCTGGCTGCTGCTTGCCCCCGATCGGCGGCGGGCGCTGCGTCTTGTTGCGTTGATGTATGGCGTATGTGCCCTGGCGCTCGCGCCGGTCGTCGCGCTGGCCTGGCGGGTGGGCCTGGGCATCGGCTACGCCGAGGGCAAGTTTGCCAGCGCGGCCCTCTCCAGCCTGTTCGCCCGCCTGGGGACGAACGTCACTCAGTCGATTGCCTGGCTGCGCGGCTACGTGGGCCTGCCGCTGCTCGTCTTGAGCGCGCTGGGGCTGGCAGGCGCGGCCCTGCGCCGGGATCGCAAGGCGCTCTACGTCGCCGGGCTGGCCCTGCTCCCGGTTGCAGAGCTGTGGCTTGTCTCCACCCTGTCCTACCCCCGTTATTATCTGCCCGCCGTGGGGCCGATGCTGCTCCTGGCGGGCGCGCTCGCCTTCTGGGTCGTCGATTGGGATCGGGGCGTCCACCGCCGGGGCGGCCTGTCCACCGCGCCGGTCGCCGGGCGGCTGCTGGGCGGGGCCGGGCTGGTCGCGCTTGCCCTGATCCTGCTCCCGATGCTCCGCTTCATCCACACCGCCTACACCGACCCGGCAGCCCTCCCCCTGCCCGCCCCGGACAATTCGACCTACATCCGCTCCGAGAACGCCGGGTATGGCGTGGTCGAGGCGTCGGCCTGGCTGGCAGGTTATACGCAAGAGGGGGAGGGGGTAACGGTGCTGTGCGCCCTGCGCGCCACCTGCGAGCGGCTGAGCGATTACCTCTACGGCACGCCCCGCCTCGAATTCGCCCGCACCGACGTCCTGACCCCGGCCTGGCTGGCGGGGGAAGCCGCCGCCGGGCGGATGGTGCTGATCGCCGAGGACGATCCGCCCCCCGCCACGGCCTACCAGCCCACCGATGAATACCGGCTGGAAGTAGCAGGCTCGTTCCCGCGGCCCGGCAGGGAATCGTCGTTTGTGCTGTGGCAGGTTTTCGTTCGCGAGTGAGCGCGCGAGGCTACCGGTACACCGTGCACCCCCGATCCTCAAGCGCGCCCAGCCAGCCGGGATAGGCTGCCAGCTTGAGCCACCTCAAGTCCAGCTTTTGCAGCGCGGGCAGCCGCCCGATGCCCTCCGGCAGCGCCCGCAGCCGGTTCGCCCGCAAATCCAGGTAAGTCAGGCTTTCCAGCCCCTCGAACGAGTCGGGCAGCGACTCCAGCTCGTTGTTCCGCAGGTCCAGATGCGTGAGGCCGCCCATCTCGCCCATCGAGTCGGGCAGCGCCCGCAGCCGGTTGTCGCTCAAGTGTAGCTCCCGCAGGTTCGCCAGCCTGCCAATCGAATCGGGCAGCGACTCCAGCCGGTTGTTGTACAGGCGAAGCAAGTGACGATAATCATCAGGCCCCCCATGGTGGGGGTGCCGGCCTTGCTCAAATGGGTCTGGGGTCCGTCTTCCCGGATGTACTGGCCCACCTGCATGGCCTTGAGACTGCGGATAA
>JARRJX010000578.1:0-3134 GCA_037388645.1 Chloroflexota bacterium | reverse complement strand
GCCACCTTCGCAGACAGGTCGGAGAGGCGCTGTTTCCAGATCAGACGCAGAATGCGCAGGTGGGCCTCGTCGGAGAGGTGGGGGTGGACGAGACCATCACCATCGACGGCGTAACTCGCCAGCAGAGCAGCCTCGACGGCGGGCGTGATCAACCCCTGGGGAGCGCGGGCCTGGATCGAGGCGCGGAAGTCGTCGAGTGAGATCCCCTGGGATTCGTCCGGGCCATATTGGCGCTGAATCTGCTCCCAAGATAGGTCGGCCAGCTCCTCGACGCCGCCGTCTACCATCACCAGGCCGGAGAGAGCGTCGGGCCGGTGCGCGGCCAGCCACAGGCCGATCAGCGCGCCCCAGCCGTGTCCGACGATCACCGGGCGCTCAAACCCAACCGCCGTGTTCACGGCCAGGAGGTCGGCGGCCAGCGTTTGAAAGGCATAATCCCCGGCGGCCTCGCTGCGGCCATGGCCGGGCAGGTCGAGGGCGATCGCCCGGTGGGCATCGATCAACAGGGGGGCAACCAGGTCCCAGATGTGGCCGGTCCCGGCGAGGTCGTGCAGCAGCAGGATCGGGCTGCCCGCCCCACCCCAATCCCGGTAGTGGAAACGCAGCTCCCCAACCGCCACCGTTTTGTCTATCGCAAATGCGGGGGGCATCGGATCGGTCTCTCTCCTAGCGTCCGTTTTTCCCGGCGAACCGGGTATCTGTAGTATAACAGTTTTCACGCCACGCCCAGCCTGATCCTTGACAGGTCGGCGGTTTCAATGTTCTATTTGAGCGTAGCCTGCCTGACCAGATTCGGAGAGCCTGAATGCCCGCACAACCATCCCGCCTGACCGTCGAGATACAAGGTGAATCCCCAGAGACGATCGACCTATCCGGTCGGGAAAGCGGGTCGGGGTGGGCTGCCGCGCAGGAGTCGGCGGCCCAGGCAGGCGCAATCGCCCCGCCGGTGTGCGTCAGCTACGCGAGCGACGATCGGGATCGTTACATCATCCCACTGGTCCGGCAGCTTCAAGACGAAGGGTTCTCGGTCTGGTTCGACAAACACACAATCGAGGGCGGCGACGAGTGGAAGCGCGAGATTGACGAGGGGCTGCGCAAATGCTCGGTCGTGATCGCGGCGCTGACCCCGCGCGCCGTCGAGGCGAAGCGGGAGTGGGTGCGCTATGAACACCTGGAAAGCCTGCGACTGTTCGCGCCGATCATCCCGGTCAGGCTGGAAGCGGGAAAGTACCCGGACTACTTCAAACACCTTCAGTACATCGAGTTGTACCCGGAGAACTACGAAGAAGGCTACGCTCGCCTGCTGGACGCGATCAGCCGCAGTCTGCACCGGCGAGGTCGCTGGCTGGTCGACCAGACCCCCTCAGCACCCGTCCCTTCATCGGGCGAGAGCGTGAGTTAAAAGAGGTCTACAAAAAGCTGCACGACGGCGACACGCTGGCCGTCACGACCCAGACAACGGTGGCGGTGCATGGGATGGGCGGGCTGGGTAAGACGATGCTGGTCGAGGAGCTGGTGCGGCGGCTGGGGCCGCGCTATCCGGGCGGAGTGCTGTTCGAGCACCGGGGCGAACACCCGCCCGACGTGCAGGACGTGCTGCACCGTTGGGCCAGCTATGCGGTGGGGGGGTCGGCACCGGGGGGCGTGATCCGCCCGGCGGACGTGCGGGCGATGTTCGCCGGGGCGGGCGAGCTGCTGGTCGTGATCGACGACATCTGGCCCAACGACTTCCGGGCGGCCAAACAACTGCTGGAAGCGCTGCCGGTCGACGCCGAGCGCATCCTGACCACCCGCTTCGCAGACGGGGCCAAGGCGCTGGGCGCGCGCCTGTACTCGCTGCGCACGATGACGCAGTCGGACGGGATGCAGATGCTGTTCGACCGGTTGGCCGCGAACGGGCCGCCGCCGAGCAAAAACCTGGTGCGGCGGCTGCACCGGATCGTGGGAGGGCACGCGCTGGCCCTGGAGCTGGCCGCCGGGCGCTGCAAGGACACCAGCCGCCTGCCCACGCAGGTCAACCGGCTCGAAGAGCGAATCCGGGCGGGCGACCTCTCAAAGGTGGCGATGGGCGTGCCGGGCCTGGGTCGGGACGTCAGCTTACAGGTCAGCCTGGAGGAGAGCATCAGCGCCCTGCAAGACGCCGACGCACAGAACGGCACGCAGCTTGCCGAGCGCCTGATGATGCTGGGCGTGTTCGCCGAGGAAGCGCCCTTCGACTGTGAAGCGGCGGCGGCGGTCTGGGGGGACGACGACCCGGAAGACGCCGAGAGGCGCTCGACACGCTGGAAGGGTACGCGCTGGTCTCGACCGAGCGCGGGCGCTTCATCCAGCACATCATCCTGCGCGCCTACGAGCTGGGGCTGTTGGGGCAGCACCCGGCCACGCAGGAGATGGCAGAGGCGCGCCACACGGCCTATTTCCTGCGGGTCGCAAGCGGCTTCGAGCCGGAGCGCTGGCGCGAAACGGAGGCGCAAAGCGCCAACATCGCCCACGGGGCCGAGCGCGTGTGTAATGCGCTGGGCGATCACCTGATCAACATCACGAGCTGGCCCGCCACCCCCAGGCACGTCGCAGAGTTCGACGAAGCCACCGCCCAGGCCGCATTGGCGATGGCCGGAGCGACCGTCGACTACGTCCGCCAGCGGCGCATCCACGCCGGGCGGCGCTGGTTACAGGCGGGCGTGGCCGCTGCCCGGCTGCTGGGCGACCGGGGGATGGAGGGCAGGCTGCTTGGAGAGCTGGGCCACTGGCACAGCCAGCGCAGCGAGCGGCACAAAGCGCTGGCCTATTACCGGCACGCGCTGATCATCCGGCAGGAGACAGGCGACAAAACTGCCGTCGCCCAGACGCTCAACGGGATCGGGGTGGTGTATCGGGTGCTGGACCAACCGGCGGAGGCGCTGGCCCATTACCAGGAGGCACTGGCGATCTGGGAGGCGCTAGACGACCCGCACGGAATCGCGATCACGCTCAACAACCTGGGGGTGATCTACCGGGACATGCGCCAGCCCGACAAGGCGCTCGACACGCTGGAAGGGTACGCGCTGGTCTCGACCGAGCGCGGGCGCTTCATCCAGCACATCATCCTGCGCGCCTACGAGCTGGGGCTGTTGGGGCAGCACCCGGCCACGCAG
>JARRJX010000577.1:0-3027 GCA_037388645.1 Chloroflexota bacterium | reverse complement strand
GCCGCTGTTCCTGACGGGCGACATCGAGCTGCCCGACATCCCGCTCATCTTCGCGGGCTACATCGTGTACGCGTGGCTGTTTAACGGCTCAGGCGGGATCGTGGTGGTGACGATGATCACGCACGCCATGAACAACACGATCTCCGGCAACTTCTTCTCTCCGATGTTCCAGGGCGCGTACTCGGTGCGCCAGTCGGCGCTGCTGGCCGTGCTGTGGAGCGTGGCGGCGGTTATCGTCATCGCGCTGGCCGGGCCTGCGCGGCTCACCCGGAGGTCAATGGAGGGTGCAGAGATGGCCCCACAACCGGTGCCCGCAGGGGACTGACGTAAGGGGGTTTTCAGGCAAGGGCGCACCCTCCCTGGCGGAGTGGGAGCGCCCTATTTGCTTCCCAGCAAGCTCATACCAAAGAAGGACTAGATGGATAACAATACAACGTTCGTCAAACGTCATTCGCTGGTTATCGGCATCGTCGTCATGTTTCTATTCACCTGGCCGATCAGCCTGGCGGCCAGTGGGGTAATGCCTTATCGGGTCCCCGACATTGTCGCCACGCTGGATACCTGGGGTTTCGTCGTCGCGTCGCTGCTCATGACGGGGATAACCCTGGGCAAAGAGGGCGTCGTGGCGCTGCTGAAGCCTTCCTGCTGCGTGCCGCGTTCACTCAGACACGCATTGACTTCAGCAACGTCTTTGCGTACGAGATGTTCGGCCCCGACGCCAATCTTCTGCTTTTCATCGTGCCGCTGTTCGTGGCCTTCGCCATCATCAACGCCGAGGAAATTGGCTGGCGCGGGTACGTCCTGCCGCGCCTCCAGACAAAGTACAGTGCACTGGTTTCGAGCGTGATTATCGGCGTGATCTGGTGGCTGTGGCACCTTCCTTATTTTCTCGCGCCGGGGTGGAGCACGAGCACCTTTGGATGGTTTGTGTTCAGCACAATCCCGAATTCCATACTGTTCACGTGGCTGTATAACAACACGCGGGGCAGTCTGCTGCTGGTGACCCTGTTCCATTCTTCGGTCAATACGGCGGGCGCGTTCCTACCCATTCTCAACTACGCAGGGGGATACGACAGCACCGAAACGATTATCCAAATCGTGCTGACGTCCCTGGTGGCGATTGCCGTGATCGTGATTTACGGGCCTGAACGGCTGTCGCGCTCGGAGCCAAAGCAAGTCCAGGCGCTCGTCGTTCCAATCCAGGCAGAGGCAGTAGCTGCCGACTGACCGGGCAGCCTTCGGGCAAACGCGCGGCACGTCTGGGGCCTGATTAAACGATCTCGTGCAAGCGCCCCCCCAGCCAGAACAACAGGGGAAGGCTGAGCAGCATCGCGGGGATGAACAGGGCGGCGATAAGCAAGAAGCGGCCCGGCTTTCTCCACCGACCAGCCAGGGAGCCAGAGCGTCTCTTCGAGGTTGTGGAGGGCGATTGCCGCGGGCACCAGCCAGACCCGGATCGACTCAGGAAAAGACATCTCGACTATGACTTCAGATTCCTCAGAAACCCGACCAATAGGGCGGCGCTGAGGACAAACACAACGCCGAAGACTCCCACCTGGGGGATGACGACTGGTTGAGCGGCGCGGACCATCACGACAACCATCGAGAGCACCGCGAGTGCGAGCAGCACGAGGAAGGTCAGCACCGCCCCGGCAAGTGTGTAACCGAGGGGCTTCCCGCGCCACAGGCTAACCGCGGCGATGATCGCTGCGGGGAGCATCCAGGCCATATCGAGGACGTGCACAAAATTGGTCGGCGTGCCCGCATCAATCAGGCTTTGGGAGGGATTCCCGGAGAGGGTGGCGGGGACGGCATCGCTGAGCCACAGGAGATAAAAGAGGGCAGCCAGCACACCCAAGAAGATACTCACCGCTTTAACAGGCGTCCGCTCCGTGAAGGCGGCCTTGAGGGCTGCCATATCGGTCGCCACGAGGCCGCCGATCAAGGCATAGGTCGAGCAGCCCAGCAGGGCGACGTACACCAGGAAGAGGGGGTTGAAGCGGACGGAGAAGGCATATCCGACATAGGTATACACGGTGTAGATCAGCCCACCCAGCCAGACCAGGCGGGCGCGTCGGAAGCCCCGGCTGGCGAGGAACCCTGAAATGGCGAGGGTAGGAAGGGCTACGGCCAGGGTGATCGCATCCTGGCCGACCGCCTGGGCGACCAGATTAGGCGAGTCGCGGTAGAGGCCGCCGACAAACAACCCCCCACCTGCCGCCACCGCCAGCAAGATGACGATGGGGACGGTAAGCCACAAATACCACTGCGAGTGTCCCATGCTCTGATTCACCTGCTGCTCCCGGTGGATGGTTCAATTGGTGATGGTATAGAGGATCGCGCAGCGCTCCGGGTAGTTGCCGGTGTCGTCGACGACGACGAGCCGAATCCAATACTGCCCGTTGGGCCAGGCGTGCGTATCAAAATTGAGGAGCAGGCCGCTATCCACCTGCTGCTCGCCGGTGTAGAAGGTGACAAAATCCGCCGCGGTCGAAGCGCCCTCCTCACGAATCTCCAGCTTATAGAAGCGGAAATTGGGCAGCAGGGCCGAACCCCGGATCGGGACGACGCCGCTCAGGATCGCCCCAACCGGCGGCGCGGTGATGGTCGAATCGGGGTTGGTGCAGGCCCCGTCGGTGGCGGTCTGGGTGCCGGTCGGCACGATGCCGGGCGGCGAGGCCGCTGCGTTGGGCGCAGTGGTGGGCAGCGCCCTGGGCGTGACGGGGGGAACGTAGAGGACATCGCCCACCTCAAGGACCGCGCCGGACAGGCAGTTGGCGTCGAACAGGTCGCCCACGGTCTCCCCATAACGCAGCCCGACCCGGAACAGGTTGTCCCCCGATTGGACGGTATAAGGCACCCAGCCGGAGGGCACGGCGCACGTCTCAGCCGCGACGCCGCCGGGCGAGGGATCAGGGGTGGGGGTGCGATGGCGCGAGGTGGCGGTCGGGATCGGGGTGGTGGTGCTGACGGGGGTGCGAGTCGGCGTGAGGGTGCTGGACGCGGCAGCGGTCGGAGTAGTAACGG
>JARRJX010000576.1:0-5759 GCA_037388645.1 Chloroflexota bacterium | reverse complement strand
GACCGCGTGCCTGCCGATGCTGAAAGAGGTCGATTGGGCGGGGGTCGACGCCCGGCTGCCGGGGGCGTTCTACACGGCGGTGATGGACGACCGGGGGCCGAGCGGCAGCTACTATACGCCCGCCCACCTGGCGGGGGAGGTCGCCCGGCTGACGATCCTCCCGCTGTTTGGGCGGACACAGGTCGAATCTGCCTCGCAGAAGGGCGAGATATATCTCGCCCCTACCGGCCAGCCAAGCGAGTCTGAATCGGTTCACCCATTTGATGGTGTGACGGTTTCCGACCCACCCCCGATCCGAATCCTCGACCCGGCGGTGGGCGGCGGGCACTTCCTGATCGCGGCGGGGGAGGCGCTGGCCGATCACCTGCTGGCCGAGGGGTGGGCGGGCAGCCCATCCGAGGCGCGCGGGCTGGCCCTCTCCTGCTTCTACGGGATCGAGCGCGACCCGGTCGCCGCCGAGATCGCGGCCTGCGCGCTGTGGCTGTGGGCGGGGCTGCCGGGCACGTCCCCGGCGATGCTGGCCGGGCGGATCATCTGCGGGGACACGCTGCTGGACGACAGGCTGTGGGAGGGCCTGCCCGGCGCGTTCGACGCGGTGATCGGCAACCCACCCTTCGCCAGCGTGTTCTCGCCCACGAAGAACGGCTACCGCGAGCGGCTGAAGGCCCGCTACCGGACGGCGCGGGGCAGCTTCGACCTGGCGGTGCCGTTCGTCGAGCGGGCGCTGAGCCTGTGCCGGGAGGGGGGGCGCTGCGGGCTGGTGCTGCCGAACAAAATCCTGGCCGCCGCCTACGCCGCGCCACTGCGTAAGTGGATCGGGGGCCGGGCGGTGGTCGAGGCGGTGATCGACTACAGCGGCGAGCGGCCCTTCGAGGCGAGCGTCTACCCGGTCGCCTGCGTGTTCCGGCGGGAAAGCCCTGGGCCGGAGGACCCGTTGAGAATCTTCACCGGGAACGGATCAGGGCGGGCCGCCCTGGTTCGGCAGACCGGGCAGGCGGAGCTATCGGGCGCGCCGGGTGGGGTGTGGAGCGGGGCGCTCGACTCCGAATGGGAGAGTCTGCAGCGCTGCCTGGAGGGGACGTGGCCGCTGGGGGAGGTCGCGGCGGTGCTGGGCGGGCTGACGGTGGGGGAGGCATATGAACTGCGGGAATTCGTCGGGGAAGCGCCCGACGGGCCGGGCTGCTTCCGGCTGGCGACGACCGGCCTGATCGGGCGGCATCATTCGGCATGGGGCGAAAAGCCCGCCCGCTTCCTGAAAAGCGACTACCAGCGCCCGGCCCTCCCGGCAGAGTGCCTGCCCAGCCGCCGCCGCGAGCAGGCGGCCAGCGCGAAGCTGGTGGTCGCCGGGCTGGGCCGCGCGCCGAGGGCGTTCGTCGACGGCGGGAGATACCAGGCGTCGGTGTCGACTCTGATCGTGCTGGAGGCCGCCTGGCCGCTTTACGCGCTGTGCGCGGTGTTGAACGCGCGGCTGATGGCGCGCCTGTACCGGGCGCTGTTCGGCGGGCTGGCGCTGGCGGGCGGTTATCTACGCTTCGGCAAGCGCGAGCTGAGCGTGCTGCCGATACCGGACGCCCGCCCCGACGACCCGCGCCTGCTGGCGCTCGACCGGCTGGCGCGGCGGCGGGCGGCGGCGGATGGGGATGGCCTGACGCTGGACGGCGAGATCGACCGGTTGGTGGAGCAGCTTTACGGGCTTGAGAGCCATTCGCTTATTCACGATTCACGCTAGACACCCCGGCTGGGGTAGAGTATAGTTCCCGCTGAGTCATTGTCCGTCCCTTTTTTCATAGGAGGAAATGCAAGATGAGTGAACGGAAAGGCGATTTCAACACGCTGACGATCGTGATGATCCCGGTCGCGATAGCGATCAACATCGCGATCGGGCAGCTCGTCGTCGTGCTTAAATTACCGGTCTACCTCGACTCGATCGGGACAGTGCTGACCGGGGCGCTGGCCGGGCCGTGGGTGGGCGCGCTGACCGGCCTGCTCTCCAACCTGGTGTGGGGGTACAGCGGCCTGAACGTGATCTACACACCGTTTGCCCCCGTCGCAGCGATCATCGGCGCGATGGCGGGGCTGTTCAGCGAGACGGGCTGGTTCAAGAAGTGGTGGAAGGTGGTGCTGGCGGGGCTGAGCACCGGATTCGTGGCGGCGGCAGTCTCCGCGCCCATCGCTACGACCCGCTGCAATCGACCTTCATGCAAGGGCTGGTCTCCGACCCGGTCGACAAGGTCGCCACCTTCCTGGTGGTGTGGGCGATCATCCTGGCCCTGCCCAAGCGCTTCCTGGCCCGGTTCTCCCGCGCGGAAGACCTGCGCGGCGAATGATCCCCGCCGACCATCCCGGCCCGGCACGCACCCAGCGCAGTAAGCGCGGCAGATGAGCAGCGAGTCGATCAGCCTGTACGTGGCCCGCGAGAGCGGGCTGCATCGCCTCCACCCCCTGACCAAGCTGGCCCTGGCCGGGCTGCTGCTGGCCGGGGGGCTGGCGCTCCCCCAAGCGTGGATGACGTACGTCTTCTTCGCGGCAGTCGTGCTGCCCATCGCCCTGTGGGGCCGGGTGGCGGGGGCGCTGCTGAGAGCGATCTGGCCGATCGCGCTGCCTTTCGCGATCTCGCTGCTGCTGGTGAGAGGGCTGCTATGGCCGTCGGGCACGCCGCTGGTCGCGCTCGGCCCGCTGTCGCTGAAGGAGGAAGGACTCCAGTTCGCCGCGGTTATCGTGGGGCGCATCCTGGTGGTCACCGGCAGCTTCGTGCTGCTCTCGCTGACCACCCGGCCCGACGCGCTGATGATCGCACTGGCGCAGCGCGGCCTGCCCGGCACGATCACTTACATCATGCTGGCCTCGCTCCAGATCGTGCCGCGCTTCCAGGCCAAGGCCCGCTCGATCCTGGCCGCCCAGCAGTCGCGCGGGCTGGAGATCGGCGGGAACATCCTGAAGCGGATACGGGCGCTGGTGCCGCTGGTGATCCCGCTGATATTGGGGAGCATCGTGGACATTGAGGAGCGGGCGATGGCGCTGGAGGCGCGCGCCTTCAGCCTGCCCGGCCCCAAGACGAGCGTGCTGATCCTGGCCGACCCACCCGCCCAAAAAGCGGCGCGCTGGCTGCTGGCGGGCGGCATGCTGGGCCTGATCGCGGCCCGGATCGCCTGGTGGCGGTGACATCGATGATCGAGATCGAGAATCTGACCTACCGCTATCCGCTGACCGATGCGCCCGCCCTGCAGGACATCTCGCTGCGCGTGCCGCGCGGGCAGTTCTGCGCGCTGGTCGGGCCGAACGAGGCGGGCAAGTCGACGCTGTGTTACGCGCTGAGCGGGTACGTGCCGCACTTCTACCGGGGCGAGCTTTCCGGCACGATCCGGGTGGCGGAGGCCGAGGTGGCGCACACCGACCTGCCGCACCTGGTGAGCAAGATCGGGCTGGTCTTCCAGAACCCGTTCAACCAGATCAGCGGGGCGCGCTTCACGGTGCGCGAGGAGGTGGCCTTCGGGCTGGAGAACCTGGGCCTGCCGCGCGAGCGCATCCTGGAGCAGGTCGACGAGGCGCTGGAACTGACCGGGCTGACGCCGCTCGGCGCGCGCTCGCCCTACGCCCTTTCGGGCGGGCAGCAGCAGCGCCTGGCGCTGGCGTCGATCATCGCCATGCAGCCCCAAGTGCTGGTGCTCGACGAGCACGAGATGACGATCGTGCTGGTGAGCCACAAGCTGGAATGGGTCGCCACCTTCGCCGAGCGGGTGATCGCGCTGGCGGGCGGGCGGCTGGTGGGGGATGGGGAGCCGCTGGACGTGCTGACCGACCCGGCGCTGGTCGAGGCGGGGGTGGGGCAGACGCGCTACAGCCAGGCCGCGCGGCAGGCGGGGGATCAGGGGAAGCCCCTGCCTGTGACGCTGGCCCAGGCAGTCGAGTTTTTCGATGCAGATCGCCGTTGAGCAGGTCTCCTTCAGCTACCCCGGCGGCGTGGAGGCGCTGCGGGGGGTAAGCCTCACAATCGAGGCGGGCGAGGCGGTGGCAATCGTCGGGGAGAACGGTGCGGGCAAGACCACGCTGGCCCGCCACCTGAACGGGCTGCTCAAGCCGACCAGCGGGCGGGTGCTGGTGGGCGATTGGGACACCGCCGAACAATCAATCGCCCAGATGTCCCGGCGGGTGGGGCTGGTCTTCCAGAACCCGGACGACCAGCTCTTCGAGCGCACAGTGCGGGCGGAGGTCACCTTCGGGCCGCGCAACCTGGGCTGGCAACCTGCCGAGGTGCGCGAGGCGGTGGACGAAGCCCTGGCGCGGGTCGGGCTGAGCGAGGCCGCCGACACCCACCCCTACGACCTGCACCTCGCCCAGCGCAAGCTGGTGGCCCTGGCCGCCACGCTGGCGATGCACACGCCGGTCGTGCTGCTGGACGAGCCGACCACCGGGCAGGACGCGGTGAGCGTGGAGCGGATCGGGACAATTGTGGACCGGCTGCACGCGGAGGGCAGGACGGTGATCGCGATCTCGCACGACCTGGATTTCTGCGCCGAGCACTTCGAGCGGGCGGTGGTGATGGCCGAGGGGCGGGTGCTGGCCGACGGCCCGACGCGCCAGGTGTTCACACGAGGGGAGGTGCTGGCTCACGCCGCCGTCGAAGCGCCCCAACTGATCCGGCTCGCAACGGCGCTGGGCTGGGAAGCGGCCCCGCTGACCGTCGAGGAGTTCCTCGCCCGGCTGCGGGAGCTGCGCCGAAGCCGATAGGCTTCAGCACGTATCGCGCCCTGGGAAGGCGTGTTGTCATTGGTGTGCATCCATCGCATGCTATTGGGTTATCCAACACCGACCAAATGAAAGGTGAGATAATGAGCGAAGTTACCGTCCGGCCAGTGACCACCCAAGCTGATGAGCGGGCGTTCCTACGCATGCCCTGGGCCGTGTACGACAAAAGCACCAGTTGGACACCCCCATTGTGGAAAGAGCACGTACAATTTTTCGACCCGGCACACAACGTCGAACTCCATCACATCGACTTCGAGAAGTTCGTCGCCTGGCGGGGTGAGAAGCCGGTCGGCACGATCATTCCGTTCATCAACCACGCCTACAACGATTTCCAGAAGGCCAACGACGGCTGGTTCGGACAATTCGAGCTGCTCGACGACCGCGAGGCCGCCGACGCGCTATTGAGCACGGCGGAGGCGTGGCTGCGGGAGAAGGGCGTCGAGGCAATCTACGGGCCAGCGACCTACAGCACGAACAGCGAGATCGGGCTGCTGGTGGAGGGCTTCGACCAGCCGCACAGCATCATGACGCCCTGGGCGATGCCTTACTACCAGGGCTTCATCGAGGGGAACGGCTTCGAGAAATTCAAAGACCTGTGGTCATGGTATTTCGACGGCAACATGTGGGGCGGTCTCAAAGCCGACCACATGCCGGAGAAGCTGGAGCGCGTGGTCGGCAAGCTCAAGGAGCGGAAGAATTTCACCGTGCGCCAGGCGAACATGCGCAATTGGGATGAAGAAGTGGCGCGCGTGAAGGAGATTTACAACCAGGCCTGGGAGGACAACTGGGCGTTCGTCCCGATGAGCGAGGAGGAGATCGACCACCTGGCAATAGAGCTGAAGCCGATGGTCGACCCCAACATGATCTTGATCGTCGAGATAGAGGGGGAGCCGGTCGGCTTTGGCCTGCCGCTGCCGGACGTTTACCAGCCGCTGCGCAAGGTGTACTGCAAGCCGGGCGAGCCGGAGTGGTGGCAGCTCGAGCGGCTGATCTGGCATTGGAAGATCAGGGGG
>JARRJX010000575.1:0-3336 GCA_037388645.1 Chloroflexota bacterium | reverse complement strand
GCTGGACGACGCGGCTGTCCTCGGCAACCGGGGCGCGCACTTCCACCTCGCCCCCCTTACCCTGGGTGCCGACCACGCCCGATAAAGCGTCTATTAATTCCGAAAACTTCATAAGCAACCGGCCAAACCTGAAATAAAAACCCCTCGGGATAAACCCAGGGGTAAGTAAAGAACGAACCGGATCGATCTCAGGACAGCGACATGCGCATGCTGCTCAACTGGCTGGCGAAGCTGGCGTCAATAAGCTGGCCGGAAGCCCGCACGATAACGCCGCCCAGGATGCTTGGATCGGTCTCAAAGACGACATTCTCAACCCTAAGGTCTTTCCGGGCAGTAGCCTTCTCTTTGTCGGTGAGCGGGATGGCCGTCACCACCACCAGCCCATCGCCCAGCGACGCCGCCTCAGCGGGCAGCGCGGTGAAGAACTTCTCCACCTCAGCATGCTGGCTCTTCTCGTCCAGCCCTGAATGCACCAGATGGTTGGCGGCGGCAATGCTGAGCGAGACGATCTGGTCTCTCATCTCGGCCAACGTCCGGTCGCGCTCGGCGGCGGCATCAGCCTGCGCCTGCTCCAGGATACGCCTGGCTTTCGCCTGCGCATCGGCCTTCATCTGCGCCTCAAGCTCGGTAGCGCGGGTGCGCGCTTCGGCAACCAACTGCTGGGCCTCGACACGCGCTTCGTCCAGCATTTTCTTCTTATCCGACTCGGCACTCGCCAACGCCTCGTCGGCTTTGCGGGCGTTGCTGATGCCCTCGGCGATGCGCGAGCGGCGCTGTTCCAACATGCCAATGATCGGCTTAAAAGCTACCAGACGCAGGATGACCAACATCCCCAGGACGTTCAGGATATACGCGATCAACAACCCTAGATTGATCCCAAGACTACCTAATGCTTCGCTCAACGGTCTACTCTCCTCTCGCCTGCCAGGCTGGCCACCTTGTCAGCGGCCAACACGCCTAGCTCACGCCCACGAATACGAGAACGAGCGAGACAACCAATGCGTAGATCGCGATCGCCTCGGCAAACACGATGGTGAGGATCATGTTTGTCTGAACCAGCCCGGCAGCCTCTGGGTTGCGACCAATCGCCTGCATGGCACCCAATCCTAACACGCCAATGCCAATTCCAGGGCCGATCGCCCCAAGGCCAATCGCAATTCCTGCGCCGATAGCCCGTGCTGCTTCGATTGAAAAATTCATTATGCCTCCTAGATGCCAGATTGACTGGATAGTGATATCGAGATTAGTGACTGTCGTCGCCGTGCCCAAGGAATGCCAGCCCGATGTAGACCAGGGTCAGCATACCGAACACGAACGCCTGCATCAAGCCGATGAAGATCTCCAGCAAGAAAAAGATCACCGGAGCCCCGATCGGTATCAGGAACATCAGGACAAACAACAGAATGGTACCGGCAAACAGGTTGCCGAAGAGACGCAAACTCAACGAGAGAATCTTGGAAAGCTCGGAGACGATCTCCAGGATGCTGACACCGAAGTCGATGACTCCCCAGGCCCCCTTGTTGGACAGCGCCGGTAGGTTGAAGAACTTGGCGAAGTAAGAAAAGCCCAGCTCGCGGAAGCCGAAAATCTGAACCGAGACCACGGTGACGAGCGCCAGACCGAGGGTCAGGTTGAGGTCGGTCGAGCCGGTTCGCAGGAAGGGCGCAATCGTGTACAGAATCTCCGGCTGCACAGCCCCTTCCTCATCTTCGGCTCCCGCTGGGTTGTGGCTGCGGTGGGCAGTCTCACAGGCTTCTTCGTTATACTCGGCGACGATCCCCAACGGGCCGATCTCGTCGTTGAAGGCCAGCCGGTAGACGCCGCTGCTGCCTATCTCGGCTACCGCGAAACCCTTCATACCCGGCTCGGCGCAGTGGATGATCCCCACGCTGTCCACGCCAGGGACAAAGTGCAGCCAGTTCACTACCAGCACAAGCAGAAAGATAGTGGCGACCAGGGGAAAGACCTGGCTGACCCACTTATGCCCGGCAATCTGCTCGACCAGGTTGTAGAAGTACTCCAGGACGGCTTCAAACGCGTTCAGCCACCCCTTGGGCACCATCATGTCATCGCCTTCCTCATCGACCGCTTTGGGGTTGGCCTCGTACTGCTTCAGCCGTTTGCGCGCGGCTGAACCGGCGGCGATAGCTAACGCCAGCAGGATGATGTCGGCCAGGACCGGAATGCCAAGCTGAGGCAGCCAGATGGCTGGCCCCACACAGATCACTGCGGCGACGATCAGGGCGATGATGGGTACAAGTTTTTTCAACGACCGTCCTCCGGATTACTTTCAGATGAGTGTTGAAGGGAACTGTCAGAGGATCGCTCTGACGGGTGATTGGTTTGCCGCTGATGCTCAAGGTTTACGGCGTCGAGCGCGGCTCGCGCGGCAAGGTATAGGGACAAAGGGATACTCAGGAAAATGAGTGCAAGCAAAATCGCCGGTTCAGTACCAAAGAGCCGGTCGAGCTGACGCCCCAGTAAAATTGCACCGAAGATCAGGATGGGAGTCAGGCAGCCTGCTGCCCCAACCCCAGTGCCCAGGGCAACCAGCCCGTGTAACGAAGGAGGAGAACCATTGTCCTGGTGCATGGATTGTTAACTGTTTGCGGATTTTAGCACGAAAGAATACCCGGATCAAAACTAATCGGTGAACACCAGACAGCCGGTTGTCATGGAACCACCGCTGCCAGGTTGGTCGCCGCATCCAGCGCCCAGCGCCACCACGGCCCCGCCAGCGTGCCCATCACCAGGATACCGGCCACGGTAATGACCAGCACCGAGACAAAGGCGGGCGAAACCCGGATGGGACGGGTGTCCTCGTTCGGATCGACGTACATCACCTTCACGACCATCAGATAGTAGTACAGCGCCAGGATGGCGTTCAAGACGCCGATGATAGCCAGCCAGACGTATCCGGCCTGCACTGCCGCCGAAAACAGGAAGAACTTACCAAAGAACCCGGCGACCGGCGGCACCCCGGCCAGGGACAGCATCGCCAGCACCATCGCCAGGGCGAGGTAAGGCGAGCGCTTGCCCAGCGCGGCGAAATCGGCGATCTCGTCGGAGCCGGTCGTCCGGCTGACGAGGATGATCACCGTGAAGGCGGCGATGTTCGTCAGCACGTACATGAACATGTAAAAGGCAACCGCCGCCGCGCCCAGATTGGTCTCGGTGAGCGCCACCACGCCGATCAGGGCGTAGCCTGCCTGGGCGATCGAGCTGTAAGCCAGCATCCGCTTGATATTACGCTGCACCAGGGCAAGCAGGTTGCCCAACGTCATCGTGATGACGGCCATGGCCGCCAGCAAGCCGGTCCAATAGACCTGCGACTCA
>JARRJX010000574.1:0-3076 GCA_037388645.1 Chloroflexota bacterium | reverse complement strand
GCCGGGCGGGCGTAGAGATCGCGCTTATTGATAGCCCGGCAGCGGCGCGCTATAATACGGCGCTGGCTCAGAGTTATAAAACGCCTGGGAATGAGGATCAACAAGTGTTCCACACGTTATTCAATATCGCGTTAATTGTGCTCTCCATGGCGCTGATAGTGGCGATTCTGCTCCAGACGCGCGGGGGAGGATTGGGCAGCCTGTTCGGCGGCGATGCGATGGGCGGGCAGTATAAGGTCCGGCGGGGCCTGGAAAAAACCCTGTTCCAGATCACGATTGGCCTCTCCATCGCCTTCTTCGTGATGGTGATCATCAGCGTGATTCTCGTCACCATCTAGGCAGCCAGCCGGGATCAGCTTCCCTGCCCATGCCAATGGCCTCGAACTGAACCGGGGTGTTTTGCCACGCGCAGAACACCCCGAACTGTTTGAGCACACTGTCTGAACGTGGTGAATTCGCTGATGCATTTCTTTCGGCAGGGAGGGCAACCCTTCCAGAACGAAGAAACCCCATGAGCACTCACAACCCACTTATCCCACCAGAAGGAACTCTCCAACCCAGACCGAGACCCCGGTTCCCGGTGCGCTGGCAGTTAATCGTGCTGGGGGTGGGGCTGCTGCTGATCGCGCTGGCCGGGGCGCGGGCGCTGCTGCTGCCGGGCCGACCGGCGCGGCCCGCCGAGCCGGTCATCAGCTATTTCGAGAGCAACTCGTTCAGCGAGGCAATCGTCGGGGAGCCGGAACTGGTGAACCCGCTGCTGGCGACCTCGCAGGCCGACAAAGACCTGGTGGCGCTGGTGTTCTCCGGGCTGACGCGGCTGGACGAATTCGGGCAGCCGATCCCCGATCTCGCGGAAAGCTGGGAGATCAGCGCGGACGGGCTGACTTACACGGTGACGCTGCGGGACGACGTGACCTGGCACGACGGCGAGCCGTTCAGCGCGGAGGACGTGGCCTTCACGATGAGCCTGCTGCGCGATTCGAACTTCCCCGGCCCCGACGACCTGGCAATCTTCTGGCGGACGGTGGAGACCTACGCGGACGACGCGCACACGGTGCGCTTCGTGCTGACCCAGCCTCTGGCCGCCTTCCCCGACTACCTGCGGATCGGAATCCTGCCTGCGCACATCCTGGCCGGGATCAGGGCGGAGGCGCTGGCGGACGACCCGTTCAACCTGGCCCCGATCGGCACGGGGCGGCTGCGCTGGGTGTCGATGGAAGACGAGGGGCGGGCCGTGCGGGTGGTCTTGCAGCCCTACGCGAATTACTATGACCCGGCGCGCCGGGTGACGATCCGGCAGGTGGAGCTGTCCTTCTACCGGAACCCGGACGACGCCTTCCGGGCGCTGGGGGAGGACGTGCAGGCCTTCGGCGGGCTGGGCGCGCCGCAGCTTCAGGCGGCGCTCAACAGCCCCGGCCTGAACCTGTACGCCGCCCCGCTGCCGGTCTACGCGCTGATCCTGTTCAACCAGGCAGACGCGGAGGGGCTGCCCTTCTTCCAGGACGAGGCGGTGCGCGAGGCGCTGTTCCAGGCGCTCAGCCGCCGCGCGGTGCTGGACTCGCTGGACGAGGAAGTGCTGGCGATCAACTCGACGATCCAGCCGGGGACGTGGGCATACAACCCGGCGCTCTCCCCGCCGCCCTACGACCTGGAAGGGGCCGAGGCGGCGCTCGACGCGGCGGGCTGGATCGTGGAGGCGGGCGGGACGCGGGCGCGGGATGGCACACGGCTGGCCTTCACGCTGCTGCTGGCCGACCGGCCTCTCGACCGGCAGGCGGGGCAGGCCATCGCCGAGCAGTGGAAGCGGGTCGGGGTGGACGTCTCCTTGCAGGTGGCCGACCCGGACGACCTGCTGGAACGGCTCAACACGACGCGGGGCGAGGGGCGCGGGCGCGACTTCGACGCGGCGCTGGTGGAGATCGGGCTGGGGCGGCTGGCCGACCCCGATCCGTACCCGTTCTGGCACGACTCGCAGATCGAGGACGGGCAGAATTACAGCGGGTTCGCCAACAACGAGATCAGCCGTGCGCTGGAGGTGGCCCGGCGCGACCCGAACGGCGTGCGGCGCGCCGATCTTTACCGGGAGTTCCAACAACTGCTGCTCGACCGGGCCGCCGCTATCCCGCTCTACAGCCCGGTTTACAGCTACGCGGTAAGCTGCCAGGTGCAGGGGGTGGGGCTGCGGCTGTTCGTCGACCCGTCGGACCGGTTCATGAACATGGATGCGTGGCGGCTGGTGCCCCAGGCGCAGATGAGCACGGTCTGTCCGCAGTAGCGCCCACCGCCGCAGGTTGAAACCTACGGCTACAAAGTAAATGGCAAACCCCAAAATTCCTATCCCCGCAGCAAGCTCGGGTACGGGTTTGCTTGAATACTGCATCAGGGCTTCGCCCTGTGGCGCATCCTTCGGATGCTTAAGCCATTCATCCCACCAGCAAGCTGGTGGGCATTCTGGCAGATGCAGTAAAAAGTACCCTTCGGGCACTCCCAGAGCGCTGCTCTGGCTCCGCCTGCGGCGGAGAAATCCCTCCGACAGGGACGGTTCCCCATTCCGAGACCATCCTCGCAGGCAGTGCCACGATCTGAGGCCGCGCTTTGTTGGCAGGGGCCAGCAGTTGGCGTATAGTGTATCCATCAACGACGCGACTTAGAGAGGGACATCATGAACCCGCTGACGTCTGAAGTCAACCAACTGCACGCCCACATTTGCCAGGCGTTGGCCGATCCCAAGCGAATCCTGATCCTGTATGCCCTGAACGAGCATCCGCGGAACGTCACCGAGATTGCGGAGGAGTACAACATCCCCCAGCCGACGGTCTCGCGGCACCTGAAGGCGCTGCGCGAGCGGGGGCTGGTGAACAGCGAGCGGCAGGGGAACGCGGTGGTGTATTCCCTGCGGGACAAGCGGGTGATCGAGGCGATGAACATCATGCGGGCGCTTTTGGCCGACCTGCTGAATCAGAACGCGGTGCTGGCCGAGCACGTGGAGAACGAGTAGACCTCACCCCCTGTCCAATGTGTCGCATCCAGAGAGGAGGTGACTCATGGCGACCTATTTGCTCACATGGAATCCTTC
>JARRJX010000573.1:0-6156 GCA_037388645.1 Chloroflexota bacterium | reverse complement strand
AACGGAGCCTGGGTGGGAGGGCTGTTCGGCCTGCTGATCGGGGCGGCCTTTATCTGGGTGCCTGGCTTCGGCCCGCTCCTGGTCGCCGGGCCGCTGGCTGCCATGTTGTTGGGCGGCGTGGGAGGGGCCTTCGTCGGTGCAGCCGGTGGTGGGCTGCTGGGCGTCCTGGTTGGATGGGGTGTCTCCAAGCAGCACATCCTCAAATACGAGGAGAAGGTGAAGAGCGGGAAGTATCTGCTTATCGCCCATGGAGACGCGGATATGGTCAGTAAGGCCCGTGACATCCTGGAAAGCACCGACGCGGAAGAACTGGCCGTCCATGACGCAGCCACCACGGTACATTCACTCTAATACGGCCTGCCACGCATTCACTTGCGTTCCGGCTTCGATTGTGAGTAACCAATGAAGGGGAGACAGATTGACGTTAATCGACTGATGAGATGCCCTAATTGTCGAACGATCGGGCATCAGATCAAAGACGGGCATAACAGGTCGGGCAGCCAGCGATATAAGTGCAAAGTTTGCGGCTGTACGTACACCCCACAGCAAAAATGCGCCGGGTATCCCGACGACATTCGCTGGAAGGCGATTACGCTGTACCAGTCGGGGATGAGCTTTCGCGCCATCGGACGTGCCCTTGAAATCAACCACCAGACTGTGGCAAACTGGGTGAATGGGTACTTTATAAAGTCTCCTGACGACGGTGATGGCCGGAGAGGTTAACAGCCCTTCCTCTCAGGAGAGCTATCACCGCCGCCGACAGGGTTGTCAAGGGCCAGTAACTGCTTACAATTGAATGATGGTCTTCCGGTGCTGACATCCTCTTTCAATTTAGTCCATAAGCCAATGTAGAGTAGTCTGACATGAATTCACGTCTCAAGGTGGTACTCTGGTGTCTGGTGACGGTCGGGTTCATCTTCGGGTATGCCGGGTTGATCCTTCCAGGGCAGACTGCAAGGCGCGTGTGGGTTTATCTGGCTGTCTCGCTCGCTTTCAGCATCGTGGCATTCCTGAATCGGTATCTGCCTGCCATCCTGTTGGCTGTGCTCCTGGCGGTCATTGTCGAGTCTGTCCGTATAGAAAGATTCACTTTTCTCCCCGTCGATTTCTTCAAGCCCTCAGTTCCGGTCAGTCGCAAGTTCCAGCACGCGGCAGTGCTCTGCCTGTCTATCGGGCTGCTCATTTGTGCCGCCGTGATGCTTGATAACCAGTATCTTCACTTCTTGAATCTCCCCCTGCTCCTCCTGGACGACTTCTTCCTGGGGTTCTCTGTCCCAATCTCTCTGGTCACCTTCGGGGTGATGTTCTCGCTGATAAACGAGAAACCGCGAGGAGTGACGTGGCTCCTCCGTGAGGCTTCGTTCTGGATCGTCACCGTGGGGGTCATCATCTTCTTCGTGTTCATTGTCCTCGGAGTGATGGCTGCTGAGTTGATCTGCGCCATTGTGCTGCTGCTCGACGTGATCCTGATTTTTTACCTTTTCCGGACCGAGCTCAAAAACCTCGACGAGCCGGGGGAGTTCCTCGTGTCCGGCATGGTCTTTCTCATCCTGACCGGCGTGACGGGGCTTCTGTTGGTCCTCTGGAACATTCTGACGCCCAACGATCCGAAAGGCCGGGAGCTTCTGCTGCAAACACACGCTTACTTATCCCTGTATGGCTGGAACCTTTCCGGTCTGACCGTGCTCGTCCACTATCGAGAGTTCCCGCTGCATCTGAACGAATTGGAGGTCATTCTGTTGCACTGGGTCACGGTGGTGCTGCTCGCCCCATTAGGCAGCCTCTACCCGATTCTCGACAGTGCATAGGTGTACCCGTCGGGAACCCATTGTTCGATAAAACAGATCGAATTGAGTACAGTTAATGGAGGCCAGTTTGGCTCTTATCAAACTGAATCTCACGCGAGCGCGACAGGTCAGGCGATCTGCCCTCGTCATCAAGCCCAAACAGCCCTGCATCCGGCAGGTGAATCCGCCGGGTGATGGTGGAGTCAGACTGGGCGAAGACTTCGAACCGGTGCATCAGGTTTACCTGGTAGACGAACCTTCCAGTTTCGAGGCCGATGCGAAAGCGACGGTCGCCCCATGCCATGCCTCGTTCTGAAAGGTCGTCGTTGAATGGATTTCGCTAGACGTATAGGTGCTAATCGAGTCGTCATTGCGCTGTCGCTTGCCCGGATGGGGGACGCGGTTGGCAACAGCATCCTGTTTATTGTCCTGCCGTTGTACGTCAATCAGTTGGCTGCGCCGCTCTTCCCCTTCCCGGAGACGGTGCGGGTCGGCCTGCTGATCGGGGTCTTCGGGATCGTGACCTCCATCCTCCAGCCGGTAATGGGCAGCATCGTCGACCGGGTCGGGCGGCGCAAGCTGTCTATCCAGGTCGGGCTGGTCTTGATGGGCGCGGCGACGCTGTCGTTCGCGCTGGCGCATCAATTCACCAGCCTGCTGATCCTGCGTATGCTGCAAGGGATCGGCGTCGCGCTGACCGTCCCGGCCTCGCTGGCGATCATGACCACCGCCTCCGAAAAGGAGACGCGCGGCGGCTCGATGGGCATCTTCAGCTCGATGCGGATCATAGGGTTTGCCGCCGGGCCGCTGCTGGGCGGCTACCTGGTCGACCGCTTCAGCTTCAGCGCGGCTTTCGTGGCCGGGGCAGTTGCCATCCTCATTGCCGTCGTGCTGGTGCAGTTGTGGATCAGGGAAACTCCACTCGACCTCTCGGAGCAGCAAGCCAAGCCCTTCAAGCCGGTCGACCTGTCGATCCTGACGCCCAGCTTGTTCGGGGTCAGCTTCGCCACCTTCGCGATGGCGGTGACGATCGCGATCATGGTGACGCTCGAAACGCAGTTCAACCAGCGCCTGAGCATAGCGGCGACCGCCTTCAGCATTGCCTTCAGCGCGCTCCTGGTCAGCCGCCTGCTCTTCCAGATTCCGCTGGGCCGCTGGTCGGACAGGATCGGGCGCAAGCCGCTGATCGTCGCCGGGCTGCTGCTGCTGATCCCCCCGACCGCCATGCTGGGCCTGGTGACCAGCCTGCCCCAGTTGATCGCCCTGCGGCTGGTGCAGGGGATCGGGTCGGCGGCGGTGGCGGCCCCGGCCTTCGCGCTGGCCGGTGACACGGCTCCCCCCGGCAGCGAAGGGCGGCAGATGAGCTTCGTGACGATGGGCTTCCTGCTCGGCTCGGCGGTGGGGCCGCTGCTGGCCGGGGTGCTGGCCATATGGTCGTTCCAACTGCCGTTCTACATTGGCGGGGGGCTGGCGCTGCTGGGGGCGGTGGTGGCGTGGCGCATGGTCGTCGATTCGGTGGAGCACCACAGGCTGACCCACGCCCCGGTCGAGGCGCTGCGGGAGGGCGGCGAGGACTGAGCGACGCACCCGCGCCCCCGCCCGCCACTGAGTCTGCCGCCCCTGAGACCAGACGCCCCCTAAGGGGGGCTGTCGTGGTGTCAGGAGCGGGGGTAAGGCCCAGGGGCACGAGCGGGGGCCAATGCACACCCGACAGGATGGGGAGACAGATGGGGCGGGTAGTGTAAATGGGCAGGCTCACGCAACACCTGGGGCAAGGGATCAGGCGGATGGGCGGGCGGATAAGACAGGTGAGCCATATCGGTGACGGGTGTGACAGGCCGAGCGCTGCGCGGCTCCTCGCCTGGAGATAGGGTGAGCGCACGGGAACGCCGGGCAGGCTCACGCCGCGCCTGGCGCGGGGGATCAGGTGGATGGGCGGTTCCACCTCACCGTTCGCTGATTATGCCCCTTTTTCGGCGTCTAATCTTTCCAGCATTGCCAGCAACTTCGTCGTGGTGCTCCAACTGCGGATGGTCATGGACTTGTATTCCGGCGCTGCGGCGATCTTACTGAGCCGACTTTTGGTGCGCTGCGCGCTGAGGCGCTGCGAATAGACCACGCCATCACCCGGCCAGATTTTGTCGACCCCCTCACGGGGATCGAACACCGGCATCACCTGGGCCGAATCGAGGCCCATCAGAAAGATGGCATCGCTGTGGTATTTCTCCGGCTGCTCGCCGAAGCCCTCAGGCTTATTATCGACGACGGCCTGGAACTGGCCGCGAGTCAGCACCAAGACTTTGATGCGCTCATCGTCAAGCGCGAAGCTCGCGGGGAGCGCTTCTTCAATCTGCGCTTTTATCTCGTCAGCGGGTTTATCGGATTCCAGGATCACGTTGCCGCTGGCGAGATACGTCGAGACATTGGCAAACCCCAGGTCTTCCAGGCACGTTCTCAAGCCTGCCATCGGCACTTTATTCTTGCCGCCAACATTGATGCCGCGCAGCAGTATCACACAGGTGTTCATCATGCTTTGATTGTACGGGAAAGCTATTTTCTGGAAAGCGCGGGCGGATTAAGGCGGGTGGGTTCGTTGGTTGGGGCGCTTTGCCGCAATGAGTGAGGGAAGTTAGTATTGCAAGGCGTTGATGGGTGATGCGCCGCCGCCGCAGGTTGAAACCATGCGGCTAAAGGGCGACTAAAGGTCGCTGGCGGCTAAAGCCGCATAAAGTACCCTTCGGGCACTACCAGAGCGCTGCTCTGGCTCCGCCTGCGGCGGAGAAAACCGCCAGGACAGGGATTTACGTTTCATGGTTTTCTCGTCCAATATAGCCCTTTCCGGAAATCCTCTCCGGGAGAAGGGAGAACAAAGGTGAACGTCTACGGGGAGCACTACCGCACGATCTGGCTGAGCGGCTCCGACCCGGCAGTCGTCCAGATCATCGACCAGCGGCACCTGCCGCACCGGTTCGTGATCGAAGACCTGACGACCGTCGAGCAGGTCGCCCGCGCGATCAAAGACATGCACGTGCGCGGCGCGGGCCTGATCGGCGCGGCAGCCGGGTACGGGATGTACCTGGCCGCGCTGCACGCCCCGCGCGGCTCGGAGGCGGCCTTCGAGGAAGCATTACGCGTGGCGGGCGAGCAGCTCAAGGCAACGCGGCCCACCGCCGTCAACCTGGAATGGATGGTGACGCGCCAGCTTGAGGCAATCAGCGCCACAGAGGGCGGGATCGAAGCCAAGATCGACACGGCCTGCCGCACTGCCCAGACAATCGCGGACGAGGACGCGGAGTTCTGCCGCCGGATCGGCGAGCACGGCGTGAGCCTGATCAAGGCGATCAGCGAGCGTAAGGGGGGCGAGGCGGTGAACGTGCTCACCCACTGCAACGCGGGCTGGCTGGCCTTCGTCGACTACGGCACGGCCACCGCGCCGATCTACGCCGCGCACGACCGGGGGATCGCCGTGCACGTGTGGGTGGACGAGACGCGCCCGCGCAACCAGGGCGCGCGGCTGACCGCCTGGGAACTGGGCCAGCACGACGTGCCGCACACGGTGATCGCGGACAACGTGGGCGGGCACCTGATGCAGCACGGGATGGTCGACCTGATGATCACGGGCACCGACCGCACGCTCTACACGGGCGACGTCGCCAACAAGATCGGCACCTACCTCAAGGCGCTGGCGGCGCGCGACAACGGCGTGCCGTTCTACGTCGCCCTCCCCTCCTCCACCTTCGATTGGGAACACCGGGACGGGGTGAAGGAGATACCAATCGAGCAGCGGGACGCGGCGGAAGTCAAGACGATCAGCGGCCTGCACGCGGGCGAGATCGTCAGCGTGCAGCTCACCCCCGAAGACAGCCCGGCGGCGAACTACGCCTTCGACGTGACGCCCGCCCGGCTGGTCAGCGGCCTGATCACCGAGCGCGGGATATGCGACGCCTCCGAGGAGGGCATCCTGGCGCTTTACCCGGAGAAAAAACCTACCAGCAGGAAGGAAGCCTGACATGGCCGATGCAGAGAAAACCCTGCCCATCTTGAAAGTGCGCCCCGCCGACCTGGCCGCCCGCGCCCTGGTGGTGGGCGACCCCGAACGGGCGGCGGCTGCCGCCGCGCTGCTCGACGACGCCCAGGAGGTCGGGCACTTCCGGTAATACCGGACGTTCACCGGATCGTACCAGGGCAAACGGATCACGATCTCCTCGCACGGGGTGGGCGGCGCGGGGGCTAGCGTGTGCTTCGAGGAACTCTCCCAGGGCGGCGTGAAGACGATCATCCGGGCGGTCACCTGGCGGTCGGCGATGGCCGGGTAGGCGAGTGGCATCAGGGCGGGCGAGGTGCCGTCCTCGCGGATCGCGCCCGTCCC
>JARRJX010000572.1:0-5026 GCA_037388645.1 Chloroflexota bacterium | reverse complement strand
GGCCGTTCCCTCTATCAGATTGGAGTGCGCCTCGTCGGTCAGTTGCATCGACACCGGGAGCGGCGTCTACGGTTGGCGGCGTAGCTCCTCGATCAAGGCTTCCAGTGCAACCCCAACTTCCTCGTCGACGAACTCGCTCAGAGTGTGCCCTATCAGGGAGGTAGAATCCCATCCGGATAGTCTCTCTACCGATGGGCTGACAAAGGTGATCCGGCCCTCGTCGTCCAACAGCCAGAGGATGTCAGAGGCGTTTTGCAGCAGTCTGGAGAGCAGCGCCCGGATCGTGTCTGGTGTTCGGTGATTGTCTTCTCTGATTGGTTTCCCTGAGAACATCCGTCACTCTTCAACACAACTCACGAGGCGTGTTTCCTCAATGGCTAATTCTACTATAGGCCCGGTGGCTCCGCTTGGCAGGCAGTTGCCCTTCGCGTCCTCGCCGGGCGGGGCTTATAATGGGTAGTTATCCCCATTTACTATCTGGCGCTACTGGGCGATGATCTAATTGCGCGTGGAGATGGGCCGATGGTTCCGTCCACCTGCTTTTATTGTCAGTACAGGCACAAATAGAGCGGTTATGGTGAGATGGTATCATGGTTGATTCTAAAACCAGGTTGGGCGTTGCCATGTCGGAAAAAGTCCGGAACAACCCTACTTTGTTATTGGTAGATGATGACCTGGCTATCCTTGAAGGGGTAGCCGATCTGCTGGGATTGCACGGTTACAATATTATTACAGCCACAGATGGGACTGAGGCGCTTCAGGCCATGCGTCGGCAGACCCCCGATCTGGTGATCTCCGACATCATGATGCGCGAGATGAATGGGTATCAGTTCTACGAGGAGGTGCGCAAGAACCCGGCCTGGACGATGCTGCCCTTCATTTTCCTCACCGCGCGGGGCCAGACCATCGACGTCCGGCGCGGGCACAGCCTGGGGGCCGATGCTTATCTGACGAAGCCCTTCGAGCCGGAGGACTTGTTGATCGCCGTTCGCGCCCGGCTCAAGCGGATGGACGACATCCGCAGAGTGACCAGGGCCGACGTCGACCAGATGAAACAGCAGCTCATGACCATCTTCAGCCACGAGCTGCGTACGCCGCTGACCTACATTTACGGCTATGTCAACCTCCTCGACGAGCATCTCTCGGATTCTGACGACGACATGATCGATATGATGATCGATGGGGCCAGGCAGGGGGCGGAGCGCCTCGTCTCGCTGGTCGACGATCTGATGTTGATGATGCGCATCGACAGCGGGGTGGTCGGGGTGGAAATCCAGCGCCGCCGCTTCTCGGCTGACCTCGTAGAAGTGATCGCGAAGGTCGTCGACGACGCAAGGCTGGAGATGAGACGCGACAATGTGCAGTTGGAGACCCAGCTTCCCCGTTCCCTGGTCGTCCCCTGCATCCCGGTCTATGTCGAGGACGCGCTCAAGCGCCTGGTCAACAACGCGATCAAGTTCCTCAAGTCGGAGGGTGGGCAGGTGCTCGTCAGCGCGGGCCAGCGGGGTGATCGGGCGGCCATCACCGTCGAGGATGACGGCATCGGGATCGCGCCGGAGCAGCACGAGGTGATCTTTGAGCGGTTCAAGCAGGTCGACCGGGAGACGATGGAGCAGCAGGGGACCGGCCTTGGCCTATCCATCGCCCGCACCTTGATCAGGCTGCACGGCGGCGATGTGGTGGTGAAGAGCCGGGTCGGCAAAGGGAGTATGTTTGTGGTCACGCTGCCCGCGTACGAAGTCCCGCTGGTGGTCGACCAGGGTGCATCCCGGAATGGCCGGTCGCAGGAGGCGGATCGGTAGAAGTACCCTTTGTGGGTGCCCATGTGGTTGCCCACGACAGTAATCCGGGTAAGGGCCTTGGCATTAATTCTGGGCGTGGCATCTATCGGTGCCGCGCCTTTTCTTTCCGGGATCGACCTGACCAGGTGGCGATTACCATTATGTGGGCCTCATGGTAGAATGAACGCAGTCATTTCAATGATGTCTGTTGGAGACGCCGAGATGATCTTTGACCCGCAGGCCATGCCGAAGGTGCTTCGCCTCTACCTGGAGATCAGCCAGTACCCGATCCTTGCCAAGCGGATCCGGCACCGCATGCGCGACGAGATGTTCGGGCGCGGCGTGATCAGCCCGCCGGTCTTCGAGCAGGAGGTCACCGACAAGGCGATCCGCTCCCAGGAGCTGGAAGGGGTATCCAATCCGCTGGAGGAGGAGCCGCCGGATGTCTGGCTGGAGCGCACCGAGCGCATCCGCGACTACCTGACGGATTTCTACTTCGCCTACAACCTGCCGCACGACCTCTTCGAGCAGCTGGTGGAGGAGGTGATCACCGCCCAGGCCCCCACCCATGAGGTGATCCTCTCCGCGCGCCCAGTTTCAGCACCACCTGCGCGAGATCATCGTCGTGCTGGTCAAGGCGATGATCTCCGACCAGCTCTCCTTTATCCGGGTGGCCCGCGATTACATCACCATCGCCGATTTGCAGTGGATCCGCGCCCACCGGATTGGCCGGGGGAAGATCGGCGGCAAGGCGGCGGGCATGCTGCTCGCCCACAAGATTCTCCAGCACAAGGGCCGCGAGCTTGGCCTGGAGGCGCTGTGCGACATCACCATCCCCGAATCGTGGTACCTCGCCTCAGACGTGTTTTACGATTTCCATGCCAACAACGACCTGTTCTACATCATGAACCAGAAGTACAAGGCGCACGAGCAGATGATCGCCGACTACCCCAGGGCGTACAAAGCCTACCTGAGCAGCCACCTGCCGGAGCATGTGCAGGCTCAGCTTCTGCGGCTCCTGGAAGAGGTGGACAGCGAGCCGCTGATCGTGCGCTCGTCACGTCGTTCGCCGGTAAGTACGACAGCTTCTTCCTGCCCAACCAGGGCACGCTGGAGGAGAACCTGCACGCCCTGATCACCGGCATCATCAAGGTTTACGCGGGGGTGATCCGCCCGGAGGCGCTGATCTACCGGGAGCAGATGGGCCTGACCGATTACGACGAGCGCATGGCGGTGCTGATCCAGAAAGTGGAGGGGCAGCGTTATGGCCGCTACTTCTTCCCCTCGCTCTCCGGCGTGGGCTTCAGCCTCAACCCCTACCGCTGGAGCAAACGAATCCGGCGCGAGGACGGGCTGCTGCGTATCGTCGCCGGGCTGGGCACGCGCGCCGTCGAGCGGGTCAGCCAGGACTACCCCCGCATGGTGGCGCTGAGCCATCCGGAGCTGCGCCCTGAGCACGGCGCGGGCATGCTGCGCCGCTATTCCCAGCACCAGATCGACGTGATCGACCTGGAGGCCAACGCGCTCACCACCCTGCCGGTCACCGAGGTGATGGACATCGGCTACCCTGGGCTGGGGGCGATCATCTCGGTCGATAAGGATGGCTTCATCCAGCCGCTGGCAGGGCGGCCCCTCTCGCTCTCGCCCAACGAGATGGTCGTCACCTTCGACTCGCTGCTGGCGCGCGAGGACTTCGTCGGCGTAATGCGTGAGATGCTGGCCGTCCTTGAAGAGGCGTATAAGCGGCCCGTCGACATCGAGTTCGCCGTCGAGGTGGAGAAGACTTACCCGAAGCCGGAGCTGGACATCGTGCTGCTGCAATGCCGGTCGCTGAGCCAGCGCCGGGCCGGGCAGGTGGGTGAGTGGCCTACCGACGTGGCGGAGGAGGACATCCTGTTCACGGCGGAGGATCAGGTGCCCGACGGGGCCGTGACCGGGATTCGTTACATCGTCTACGTCGACCCGCTCGTCTATGCCCGGATTCCCGATCCGAACACCCGGATCCAGCTGGGCCAGGTGATCGGGCGGATCAACCAGGCGCTGGGGAACGACTGTTTCATCCTGATGGGGCCGGGGCGCTGGGGCACGTCCAACATCCAGCTTGGTGTCAAGGTCACCTATGCCGACATTTACAACACCAAAGTCCTGATCGAAGTGGCCCACGCCGACGAGGGCAGCATTCCCGAAGTCTCCTACGGCACGCACTTCTTCCAGGACCTGGTCGAGGCAAATATCTACCCGCTCCCCCTCTATCCCGACGACCCGGCGGTGACCTATCGCGAGGATTTTTTGTTGGAAGCGCCTAACATCCTGCTGGAGATCGTGCCAGGCGACGGGCAGTTCCTGCCCTACGTGAAAGTGATCGACGTTCGGCGTATAACCGGGCGGCTGCTGCACATCGTGATGGACTCGGAGCAGGAGAAGGCAATCGCCTATTTCAAAGAAGATGCCAAGTGTGGTTAAAGTGTTTCCAGCTTTGGTAACTGACATTACTTTCCGGTTTTTACCCAGACACTCCTCAGGAAAGGCTGGCAGATGCGGATTTCGACGCTGATAACGGTCGTATTGTTGGTTCTTGGATTGGTGTTCGCCTTATTGGGCTTTATCAACGCGCCGAACAGCCAGGTCTCCCCGGCTGCGGTGTCCTCCTACATGCTGATCTCGGCGGCGTTTTTCGCCGTGCTGGCCGTCCAGGGGCGGAGACGCAAGCTGACGTGGCAGCGATTCCTGGGGATAGCCGCCGTCGCCGCGACCCTGTACATGATCGGCATGGCGATCCTGTACTTCACCGCGCTCCGCACGATTGTGATGCCTGAGTTCTAGCCACGACGGCACATCGCCCCATCCAACCCGGCCTGACACAGGTATGAGGAAGCGCAGATCGTTCACAGCCCGGCTGCCTCACCGGCGGCCTGGCGAAGCGCGCCTGCCTTCCGGGCCAGCCGCTCCCCGTACGCAGAGGGTGGCCAGGTGACCGGGCGGGATAACGCCGCGGCTCAGGCGGCGCGGATCAGGGCGATGTTTGGCCGGATCGCGCGGCGCTACGACCTGATGAACCGCCTGATGACGCTGGGCCGTGACCGGGCCTGGCGGCGCTACGTCGTGCGGCAGGCCGATCCCCCGGTGGGCGGGCGGCTGCTGGACATCGCGACCGGCACCGGGGACTTCGCCTTTGAGGCGGCGCGCGGTGAGGGACGCCCGGCGGTGGTCGGGGCGGACTTCTCGCTGCCGATGATGCGGGTGGG
>JARRJX010000571.1:0-3889 GCA_037388645.1 Chloroflexota bacterium | reverse complement strand
GAAGAGCGCGACGGGCCGCCGGTGGTCACCACGCTGTACTTTACTGTCGAGGTCGCCAGCGCCGCCGACGGCCAGCCCCGCTTCAAGATCAACACCGGCGACGCGGACGACGACCTCGATTTCCACCTGCGGACGCTGGGCATCGAGCCGGGGGCCAGCTTCATCTGTGAGCCGACCGAGGACGACCTGCGCCGCACCTTCATCGAGATGCTGTCCTGAGCTGTCCGGAAAAACGCCAATACCCATTGACACGAACAGGGGCGCAGTGTTCATCCACTGCGCCCCTGCTGTTTCTCCGCCCGAGAGTTCCCTAGGGCTGGATGTCGGCCACGGGATCCAGGACGTGGCTGGGCTTATAGGGGAAGCGGTCGATTTCCTCCCGCCTGGTCATGCCTGTCAGCACCAGGATGGTCTCCATGCCGCTCTCCATCCCGGCGATCATGTCGGTGTCCATCCGGTCGCCGATCATGACCGTGTTCTCGGAGTGTGTGCCCAGGCGGCGCAGCGCCGAGCGCATCATGAACGGGTTGGGCTTGCCGACGAAATACGGGTTGACCCCCGTCACGGCGGTGATCATCGCGGCCACCGCCCCGCAGCCGGGCACGATGCCCTCCGCCGAGGGGCCAGACACGTCCGGGTTGGTGGCGATGAACCGCGCCCCCGCCGCGATCAGGCGCACGGCGGTCTTGACCTGCTCGAAGCTGTAGTTAGTCGTCTCCCCCAGGACCACGTAATCCGGGTCGTGCGCGGTGAGCACGTACCCGGCCTCGTGCAGGGCGGTGGTCAGCCCCGCCTCACCGATCACAAAAGCCGACCCTTCAGGCCGCTGCCAGTTCAGGAACTGCCCGGTGGCCTGGCCCGACGTAAAAATGTGGTCGGCATCGATCTCCAACCCCATCGCGTTCAAGCGGGCCTGGTGGTCGCGCGGGGTGCGGCGCGAGTTGTTGGTCAGCACCATGAAGGGCGCGTTCGCCTCACGCATGCGCCCGATGAACGCGTTCGCACCGGGGATCGGCTCGCCCCCCCGGATCAGCACGCCGTCCATGTCACATAAATAGGCTTTGGTCATTCCCATCTCTCTCCCTTGGTGAGGTAAAGTCGCTCTACCCGGCCTGAGTATCGGCATCAAAACCGAATAAACGCTGTTCGTGTGCCTGCGGCTGACAGCGTCCATGTCGGGGTAGGCGATCCATAGGTTCTCGCTGCCCGCGCGTGATTATACCAGGAAGGGAGACAGGATGGGCATCGCACGGTACAATTCTTCCCCATTGCAGGCCTACTAAGCTTGAGCCTGGCCTGCGAGGATAAAACCGTCCATGACCTTGTTCGAACGAGCTTCTGAATGGCTGCGCCGCCACCGCCGCCTGGTAGGCAACCTGGTGCGGTTGCTGGTGACCGGGACCGGCATCACGTTGGTGGCGCTGCAAATCAACCTGGGCGGATCGTGGCCGCAGCCATGTTGATCTTCCAGGTCGGGATTTTCATCCGCGCGCTACGCTGGTGGGCGCTGCTGGCGGCGCTCGGCCCCCCTCACGGCCTGATGCGGCTGGTCTGGCTGTATTACAGCGGGGCGTTTTTCAACACATTTCTACCGACCGGCTTCGGGGGCGACGTGGTGCGAGCGGTCGAGATCGGCCAGGACACGGACGCGAACGTCGCCATCGCCACAGTCGCGCTGGACCGGCTGAGCGGGCTGGCCGTGCTGTTCATCATCGCGCTGGGGGCGCTGCCCTTCTCGCTGAGCATCCTGCCCGGCCATCTCACCTTGCTGATCATCGCCGTGTGTGTGGCCGGGCTGGCCGGTTGGGTGCTGCTGCTCCACACACGGGTCGTAGTGGGCATCCTGGAGTGGGTCGATTCGCTGCTGAAGGTCGTCGACCTCTCGCGCCTAGTCGCCATCGCCGAGACGATCCGCACCCTGAGCCGGAAGGCGGTGCGGCGGGCGGTGCTGGCCTCGTTCGTCTTCGACCTGCTGCTGATCGGGACGCAGTACGTCCTGTCGCTGGCCTTCGACCTGGGGGTGCCGGTCCTGGTTTTTGCCCTGTTCACACCGCTCAGCTCGCTGCTGCTGCTCCTGCCCTCGATCCAGGGCCTTGGCGTGCGCGAGCCAGCCCTTACCCTGCTGCTTGGCTCGGTGGGCGTCCCGCCGGAGCAGGCGGTCGCCTTTGCCGTCGGCGTCTACAGCCTGACGCTCTCCACCGGCCTGGTAGGCGCGGTGTACTACGCGATCTACAGTCTGGCCTCGGTGGCGCAGCGGCGGGCCGGGGCGACGCCGGGGGCAGAAGTAGAGGACGCCGGGCGCTAGCCGGGGTATAATGGTTGCCGTGACCTCTGAGCATCATATAGAACGGCGTCATGGCTGTCAGTCATTGCTACATTTGCGAGCGGAATCCACAAGAGGCGAAGCGGCTGGGCAACTCCGGGCTGGCGGAAGGGCAGCTCTGCCCGATCTGCCACCGCCCGACTTGCCGCCATCACCTGGTGACGGTGCGCTGGCGCTGGCGCAACGTCACCCGTGACCTGGATTCGGCGCTCATCTGCGGGGAATGCAAAAAAACCTACCGCCACCGAGATTGGGACCCGGTCAACCGCGACTGGATCAGCTAACCCGCCGGATTCGTCCGAGCGGGCGGACGCGATCAGGCTCCGCAGAATGTTTTTCGATACACTAAACACATCAAATCAAATGGACAGTCTTCAAAATAGAAAGGATGATTCCTTGGGTAACAAAGTACGCGTTGCCATTATCGGGGTCGGGAACTGCGCCTCTGCACTGGTGCAGGGGGTGCATTACTATCGGAATGCCAAGGAAGGCGAGTCGATCCCCGGCCTGATGCACGTCAACCTGGGCGGGTATCACATCAGCGACATCGAGTTCAGCGCGGCGTTTGACATCGACGTGGAGAAGGTCGGCCTCGACCTCTCTCAGGCGATCTGGGCCGGGCAGAACAACACAGCCAAGTTTGCCGACGTGCCGCATCTGGGCGTCCCCGTGCAGCGCGGGATGACGCACGACGGCCTGGGGAAGTATCTGAACGAGAAGATCACCAAGGCCCCCGGCAAGACCTCGGACATCACCGGGATTCTGCACGAGACGAATACCGACGTGGTGGTCAACTACCTGCCGGTGGGCAGCGAGCAGGCTACCAAGTGGTACGTCGAGCAAGTCCTCAACGCCGGGTGCGCGTTCGTCAACTGCATCCCGGTGTTCATTGCGCGCGAGGAGTACTGGCAGGAGCGGTTTGTCACCTGCGGCGTGCCGATGATCGGCGACGACATCAAGAGCCAGGTGGGCGCGACCATCGTCCACCGCGTGCTGACGCGCCTGTTTGAAGATCGTGGGGTGCGGCTGGAGCGCACCAGCCAGCTCAACGTGGGCGGCAACATGGATTTCTATAACATGCTGGAGCGCGAGCGCCTGGAGAGCAAGAAGATCAGCAAGACCGGGGCGGTCACCTCACAGATCAGCGAGACCCTCAGCCCGGAAAACGTCTACATCGGCCCCAGCGATTACGTGCCCTGGCTCACCGACCGCAAGTGGGCGCATATCCGGCTGGAAGGGCGCGCGTTTGGCGACGTCCCGCTCAACATCGAGCTGAAGCTGGAAGTGTGGGACAGCCCGAACTCCGCCGGGGTGGTGATCGACGCGGTACGCTGCGCCAAGCTGGGCCTCGACCGCGGCCTGAGCGGCACGCTCGAAGCGCCCAGCAGCTACTTCATGAAAAGCCCGCCGGTGCAGCATCCCGACGACGTGGCCCGCGACATCACGGAGGCGTTCATCCGGGGCGACAATGGCACGCCGGACGACGACGGCGCGCCAGGCGATGAACCGGCCTCGACGGACTGAAGCGCAGCCATTATAATTTGATCTGGCCCAGCAGCTTGCCAG
>JARRJX010000570.1:0-3840 GCA_037388645.1 Chloroflexota bacterium | reverse complement strand
ACGAGGTCTCGAACCTTTTCAAGGCGAACCTGGACGCGGATGGCTTCTTCCTGGAGGCGCACGTCAAGCTCAGGCCGGTCGACTTCGCCACGGACGGCGTGTTCATGGCGGGCATGGCGCACTACCCCAAGCTGCTGGACGAGACGATGATCCAGGCGCAGGCCGCCGCCTCACGCGCGGCGCGGGTGCTCAGCCGGGAGACGCTGAGCGCCGGGGGCCGGGTGGCGGTGGTCGACCAATCACTGTGCACTGGCTGCCTGACCTGCGTGCGCATCTGCCCGTTCAGCGTGCCCAAGATCAGGCCCGACCTGACCGGCGTGGGGGGTATCATCGGCGCGGCCTTCATCGAGGCAGCGGTGTGCCAGGGCTGCGGCTCGTGCGCCGCTGAGTGCCCCGCCGGGGCGATCCAATTGGCCCACTACACCGACCGGCAGATGTGGGCGAAGATCGACGGACTGGTCGACGCGGCGGCGGGATTCGTGCCGCTTGACCAGATTATGGTTTCGGCAGGAGAGGCGGGATGACCGAGAACTCCGATTTGCACATCGTCGCGTACTGCTGTGAGCACTGCGCCTATGCGGCGGCTGACCTGGCGGGGGGGCTGCGGATGCAGTACCCGCCGGAGATCCGAGTCGTCCGGCTGCCCTGCACCGGCAGGCTGGACGTGCTGATGGCGCTGCACGCCTTCGAGCAGGGGGTCGACGGGGTGATGGTGGCGGGTTGACTGCCCGGAGACTGCCATTACCTGGAAGGTAATACCAACGCAAAACGGCGGGTCGACCGCGTGAAATATCTGTTAAAGCAGATCGGGCTGGAGCCAGGCCGGGTGGGCATGTTCAACATGTCGGCGGCGATGGCCGGGGAGTTCGTGGAAACGGCGAGCGAGGTCACCGAGCAGATCACCGCGCTGGGGCCGAACCCGCTAAGACATTCAGGGACAGGTGAATCTAACGTCCAGGAGCAGGCAGAGAAAGATGACGTGGAGGTCGAGCGATGATCGTTGCCGAACAAAAACCACTACAGGAGATCAAGGCACTGATTGGCGACGCGGAGCGCGTGCTGGTCGTCGGGTGCGGGACGTGCGTGACGGTCTGCTTCGCGGGGGGCACCCGCGAGGCGGCCATCACCTCGGCCTCGCTGCGCATGAGCACCAAGCTGGACGGCAAAGAGAGAGAGATCACTGACGTGACCGTCCAGCGGCAGTGCGAGTGGGAATACCTGGACGAGGTGCGCGAGCAGGTTGAGCAGGCCGACCTGATCCTCTCGCTGGGCTGCGGGATCGGCGTGCAGGCAATGACCGAGCACTTCCCGGAGAAGTGGGTGGTGCCGGGCCTGAACACGTCGTTCCTGGGGCTGCCCACCGAGCAAGGCGTCTGGGCGGAGCGCTGCGCGGCTTGCGGGGACTGCATCCTGGGCCTGACGGGCGGCATCTGCCCGATCGCCCGGTGCTCGAAGTCGCTGCTCAACGGGCCGTGCGGCGGCTCGGAGGCCGGGCACTGCGAGATCGACCCGGACGTGCCCTGCGCCTGGCAGTTGATCTACGACCGGCTGGCGAGCATGGACAAGCTGGACGCGCTGCTGGAGATCCAGCCGCCCAAGAACTGGAGCACCTCACGCGATGGCGGCCCGCGTAAGATCGTGCGGGAAGACCTGCGCCTGGCAGAGGAGAAGTGACCATGACCGCAGAACAAAGCAGCAACGGTTTGTTATCCGGCTCGACCCTGGAGCGCGTGCTGCGCGCCGGACACTTCGCCGTGACGGGCGAGCTTGGCCCGCCGCAGAGCGCGGATGGGCAGGTGATCCGGGAGAAGGCAGCCCTGCTCAGGGGGAAGTGCGACGCGATCAACATCACCGACAACCAGACGGCGATCGTGCGCATGTCGAGCATCGGGGCGGGCGCGATCCTGGTGCAGGAGGGGTTGGAGCCGGTGATCCAGATGACCTGCCGCGACCGGAACCGGCTGGCGATCCAGAGCGATCTGCTGGGGGCGTACGCCCTGGGGATGCGCAACCTGCTCTGCCTGACAGGCGACCACCAGAGCTTCGGCAACCACCCCACCGCCAAGAACGTGTTCGACATCGACTCACTACAGTTGATCCGCATGGTGACGGAGATGCGGGACGAGGGCATCTTCCAGTGTGGGGAGGCGTTCAAGGGGCCAGAGCCGCGCTTCTTCGCCGGGGCAGCCGCCGCGCCCTTCGCCGACCCGGTGGACTTCCGGCCTTACCGGCTGGCGAAAAAGGTGAAGGCGGGGGCGAACTTCATCCAGACGCAACTGGTGTACGACATCGACGCCTTCGCCGCCTACATGGAGAAGGTGCGCAGGCTGGGACTGCATGAGCAGACCTTCCTGTTGGCCGGGGTGGGGCCGATCAAAAGCCCCGGCATGGCGCGCTACATGAAGAACAACGTGCCGGGCATCCTGGTGCCGGACGAGCTGATTGATCAGATGACCGGGGCCGACATCCCCAAAGAGCAACTGACGAAAGAGGACAAACAGGCCCGCTCTGCCGCCTGGAAGGAAGAGGGAATCAGAATCTGCATCGAGCTGATCCAGCAACTCCGCGAGATCGAGGGTGTGGCGGGGGTGCACATCATGGCGATCGAGTGGGAAGAGGCCGTCGGGCCGATCGCCGAGGGGGCTGGCCTGCTGCCCCGCCCGACCTTCGAACCGGCCCCCGCAGGAGGTGGCTGATGGGCGACTCCACACAATCGACGGACAGGCCCCTGACAATCAGCTCCGACCTGGCGCAGCGAATCCAGGACGCGCTGGGCGAGAACGTCTACCTGTGCTATCAGTGCTCGAAGTGCACGAGCGGCTGCCCGGTGTCGCGCTTCTTCGACTGGCAGCCCAACCAGATCATGCGGGCCGCCCAGCTCGGCCAGGAGGACATCGCGCTGGAGGCGAAGACGCCCTGGCTGTGCGCCGCCTGCCAGACCTGCACGACGCGCTGCCCGCAAGGGCTGGACATCGCCGCGATCATGGAGTTCCTGACCCGCGAGGCGCTTGAGCGCGGGATCGAGCCGCCGGTGCCAGAAGTGGACATCTTCAACAGCGCCTTCATGCGAGAGGTGCGGTTGTGGGGGCGGGCGTTCGAGCTGGGGCTGATGGCCGAGATGAAGCTGCGCACGATGGACATCATGGGTGACATGGACCTGGGCATCAAGATGCTGCGCAAGAACAAGCTGCCCTTCCTGCCTGAGCCAACGCGCCCGCCGCGCAAGGTCAAACCGGTGGCGGGGGCAGCCCAGGCGGTGGCCTACTACCCTGGCTGCTCGCTGCACTCGACGGCCACGGAGTTCAACACCTCGACCGAGGCGGTGTGTGAGGCGCTGGGGCTGGCGCTGATCGAGCCGCGTGGCTGGGTGTGCTGTGGAAGCTCCGCCGCGCACCGCGCCGACCCGGCGGCGGCGCTGGAGCTGCCGCTGGAAAACCTGTCGCTGATCGAGGGGAGCGGCTTCAGCGAGGTGACTATGCCCTGCGCCGCCTGCTTCAACCGGCACAAATTCGCCCAGCACGAGATTCGCCAGCACCCGGATCGCAAGGCGGAGGCCGAGCGCAAACTGGGGCGCGAATACCGCGATTCGGTGCACGTCAGCACGCTGATCGAGGCGCTCCACACCCACGTCGGCGTGGAGGCGGTCGAGGCGAAAGTGAAGCGCCCGTTGAAAGGGTTACGCGTAGTGTGTTACTACGGCTGCCTGCTGACCCGCCCACCGGAGATCACCGAGGCGGCAGCGCCAGAGAACCCGATCGACATGGACGAGCTGCTCAAGGCCGCCGGGGCGGTGGTGCTCGACTGGTCGTACAAGACCTCGTGCTGCGGGGCGGCGCACTC
>JARRJX010000569.1:0-3881 GCA_037388645.1 Chloroflexota bacterium | reverse complement strand
CTGACCCCACCTGGCCGATCAGAGGTCGGGCGGAGGGGAGAGAACGAAACGAAAACGCACGTGATGACATCTTTCGGGAAGAGCACATTATGACCATCTTGCTTGTCGGGCTGAACCACCGCACCGCCCCGGTCGCCCTGCGCGAGCGGCTGACCCTCTCCGGCTGTGGTTTGACGATGGCCCTGGACGACCTGCCGGTGCGCACCGCGCTCTCTAATGGGGCGCTGCCGGTCGGCAACGGCAGCGGCAGGAGCGCCGAGCCGCCCCCCCTCCAGGAGGCGGTGATCCTCTCCACCTGCAACCGACTGGAGGTGTACGCCAACCCGCGCACCATCGCCGGGGGCCGGGCGGCAGTCGAGGCCTTCATCAGCCATCTGCAGGACGTCCCGCTGAGCACGCTCAAGCCGCACCTGTATTTCGTGCATGGGCAGGACGTGGTCGTCCACCTGATGCGGGTGGCCGCCGGGCTGGATTCGATGATCCTGGGCGAGTCGCAGATTCTGGGGCAGGTGTCGGACGCCTTCACGATGGCAAAGACCGCCAACACCACCGGCCCGGTGCTCTCCCACCTGTTCACCCAGGCCGTGCACGCCGGGAAGCGGGCGCGCAGCGAGACCGCCATCAGCCGCCACACGACTTCGGTCAGCCACGCCGCCGCCGGGCTGATCGCCGAGAAGATGGGCGGGCTGGAGGAGGCGAAGGTGCTCGTGATCGGCGCGGGCGAGATGGCCGAGGTGGCCCTCCAGGCACTGGTCGACCGGGGCGCGCGCCAGCTGACCTGCATGAACCGCACCTTCAACAGCGTGGTCGAGCTGGCCGGGCGCTTCGGCGGGCAGGCGCGGCCCTGGCACGAGATTCCGGAGGGGATGGCCTGGGCAGACGCCGTCGTCAGCGCGACCGGCGCACCGCACACCATCATCCAGCCCGACACGGTCAGCGAGATTCTGCCCGCCCGTGGGGGCCGCCCGCTGCTGTTCCTCGACGTGGCCGTCCCGCGCGACGTCGACGAGGCGGTAGGCGAGCTGCCCGGCGTGGAACGCTTCGACATCGACGACCTCCAGCAGGTGCTCGACGAGAACATGGCCCAGCGCGAGGCGGCCATCCCCCAGGTGGAGGCGATCATCGCCCAGGAGGCGGCCACCTTCGCCGAGTGGCTGAGCAGCCGCCAGGTCGTGCCCGTCATCGCCGACCTGCGGCGCTACGCCGCGGAGATCGCGCAGGCGGAGGTCGAGGCGGCCTTGAACCGCATGGGCGACCTCTCCGAGCGGGAGCAGCAGCTCGTCGACCGGCTGGCCCGCCGGATCGTGAACAAGCTGCTCCACGAGCCGACCGTGCGCCTGCGCGCCCAGGCCGCCGACGGCCACGGCTATGCCTACGCCCACGTCGTGCGCGAGCTGTTCGGGCTGGACAATCAGCGGACACCCGGCGGACGAACGTCCGGCGGAGGTCGTGGAGACGGGCGAGACCGCCGGGGATTGAGTCAGCATGTCAGCATTTCAGCGGTCAGCTTTCAGCCATCAGCCGTCAGCCTGTCAGTGGGCTGGCGGTGTGTTGTGTAGCCCCCAATCCCACTCGCCGATATTTGGTGTGCCTTCGTCCCTCCATCACCCACCCACAAACGATCGTCATCGGCACGCGCGGCTCGGCGCTAGCCCGCTGGCAGGCCGACCACGTGGCGGCGCTGCTCGGCGCGGCCTACCCCGATCTGGCCGTCGAGATCGCCGTCATCACCACGCGCGGCGACCGCGTGCTCGACACCCCGCTGCCCCTGATCGGCGGCAAGGGGGTGTTCACCGCCGAGCTGGAGCACGCGCTGCGGGGCGGGTCGATTGACCTTGCCGTGCACAGCCTGAAGGACCTGCCCACCGACGACCCGCCCGGCCTGACGGTCGGAGCCGTTCCGCAGCGGGCAGGCGTGCACGATGCGCTGGTCAGCCGGGCTGGGCAGACGTTCGACTCGCTGCCCCCCGGCGCGACGATCGGCACGAGCAGCCGCCGCCGGGCCGCCCAGGCGCGCCACGCCCGGCCCGATTTGCAGATAGCCGACATCCGGGGGAACGTCCCGACGCGGGTCAGCAAGGTCGAGGACGCCGATGGCCCCTACGACGCGACGCTGCTGGCCCAGGCCGGTTTGGAACGGTTGGAGCTGGCTGATAGAATCAGCGAGGTGCTCCCGCTCGACCGGATGCTGCCCGCCCCCGGACAGGGCGCGCTGGGCATCCAGTGCCGGGACGACGCCGACTCGCGGGCGCTTTTGAGCGCGCTCAACCACGACCCGACGCGCCGGGCGGTGGCCGCCGAGCGGGCCTTCCTGGCCGGTCTGGGCGGGGGGTGCGCCCTGCCCATCGCCGCTCATGGAACGCTCGACGGCGATACGCTGCGCCTGCGCGGGCGGGTTTCCGCGCCCGATGGCTCGCGCCAGATCGACGTTAAGGGTGAAGCGTCACTGAGCGGGGCCGACCCGCTGGCGGCGGCGCAGGCGCTGGGCAAAAAGCTCGCCGAAGAGGCCCGCGCCCAGGGGGCGATGGAATTATTAACCTATCCGGAATGAGCACCGGTTCCACCGGGCGAATTTACGGAAGATCGGCTTTTAGCCGTTAGCTGAGAGTGAGCGCAGCGAACGACCTGAAGGCTGAAAGCTGAAAGCTATTTTATGACAGACAGCCCACTCCACGATAAGCGAATAGTCAACACCCGCGCGCCCCACCAGGCCGCCGACCTGGACGCGCTGCTCCGCGCGCGCGGCGCGCAGCCGATCTCATACCCCTGCATCGACGTCGCCCCGCCGGAGGAGGCCGCCCCGCTCGACGAGGCGCTCAGGGCCGCCGCCGAGGGGCGCTTCGACTGGCTGGTCTTGACCAGCGAGAACGCCGTCATCGCGCTGGAGCGCCGCTTGAGCAGTCTGGGGATCGATCCGCAGACGCTATCGACAGCCCGCATCGCGGCAGTCGGGCCGAAGACGGCAGAATCAATTACCGAGCGGCTGGGGCTGGCGGTCGAGCTGGTGCCGGAGGAGCACGTCGCCGAAGCGTTAGCCGAGGCGCTGGCCCAGGCTGGTGGCAAGCGCGTCCTGCTCCCCCAATCGCAGATCGCCCGCGAGGTGCTCGCCAACGACCTGCGCGCCGCCAAGTTCGAGGTCACCGCCCCGGTCGCCTACCGCACCGTGCGCGGGAGCGGCGGCGCGGACGTGCCCGCCCTGCTCAAGGAGAAGGCCGTCGACGCCGTGATCTTCACCAGCGCCTCGACCGCCCACCACTTCGTCGACCGCCTTCAGGCGGAAGGCGGAAGCCTGGACGACCTGGCGGGCGTGTGCCTGGCCTGCATCGGCCCGGTGACGGCGGCAGCGGTGCGGAACCACGGCCTGACCCCCACCGTCGTCCCGACCACTTACACATTAGAAGGCATCCTGGATGCGATGGCGGATTATTACATCGCCCAGGAGAAGGACACCGTATGACCACATCTAACAATCTCACCATTCGGCCCCGCCGCCTGCGCCGCTCGGCGGCCCTGCGCGCCATGATGCGCGAGACGGCGCTCAGCCCGGCTGACTTCGTCTACCCGCTCTTCGTGCGGCCCGGCGAGGGCCTGCGCAAGCCGATCGGCTCGATGCCGGGGCAGTTCCAGTTGTCGGTCGATACCGCCGTCGAGGAGGCGCTCTCGGCAATGGAGCTGGGCGTGCCCGCCGTGATCCTGTTTGGCATCCCGGACGAGAAAGACCCGCTCGGCACTGAGAACTACAACCCGCACGGCATCGTGCCCGACACGATCCGCGCCCTGAAGGACGCCCTGCCCGACCTCGTCGTCATCTCCGACATGTGCTTCTGCGAGTACACCGACCACGGCCACTGCGGCGTGATCAACCAGCCCGGCGAGGCGCA
>JARRJX010000568.1:0-3985 GCA_037388645.1 Chloroflexota bacterium | reverse complement strand
CAGTCCGGGTCGCCGTGATCGTCCTGGGCGGTCGATCTGGCCCGCTGCGCACGCTGATCACGTCGGCGATGGCCCCGCTCTCCCCGGTGGCCGGGCTGCTCAACCAGGGCACGGAGGCTGCCTCTAACCTGGGGGAAGAGCCGGTGGACTACGCCACCCTCCAGGAGCGCACCCGGGAGCTGGAGCGGATCGTGGCCGAGATGCAGGTCGAGATCGTTCGCCTGCGCGAGCTTGAGCAGGACTACCACCGCCTGAGCGACCTGGTCGACTACGCAGACGAGCACCCCGATCAGAACCTGGTGACCGCCCGCGTGGTCGCGCTGGACACGAGCAGCTACCTGCGCTGGGTGATCGTCAACCGGGGCACGCGGGACGGGATTCAGGTGGGCAACCCGGTGATCAACGAGACCGGGCTGGTGGGCCGGGTGGAGAACGCGGCGGCCAACGCTGCCTGGGTGCGCCTCGCCATCGACCCCGGCAGCACGATCAACGCGATGCTCCAGACTGCGCGCGTCGAGGGCACAGTTACCGGCCAGCTCCAGGGCGGTCTGCGCATGGAGCTGATCCCCCAGGAGGCGGTGATCGAGGCAGGCGACCTGGCCCTCACCTCCGGGTTGGGCGGCAGCTTCCCGCCCAACATCGTGATCGGCCAGGTGTCCAGCGTGCGCCGCCTGCAAGGCGAGCTGTTCCAGGAAGCCGAGATTCGCTCCACCGTCGACTTCGACCACCTGGAGATCGTCTCGATCATCACCGACTTCCAGCCGGTAGACCTCTCGGTCTTCGACGACCTGCTCCAGGGGTCGCAGGAAGGCACGCCGTGAGCCTCCAGGTCGGCATCCCGCTGTTCGTGATCGCCGCGCTGCTCCAGGCCACCGTCCTGCCCCACCTGCGGGTCTTCGGCGGCCAGCCGGACCTGATCGTGATCCTGGCCCTGGCGTGGGCCTCGCTGGACGACGACCAGGAGGGCATGGCCTGGGCCTTCGTCGGCGGCTTCTTCCTCGACCTGCTCTCCGGCGTTCCCCTGGGCGTCTCCTCGCTCGTGCTGGTGCCAATCGCCTACTTCGTGGGGCTGGCCGAGGCCCAGCTCTACCGTAACAACCTGCTGCTGCTCACCGTCCTGGGCATGGGCAGCGCGCTGGCCTACCACCTGGGCTACCTGCTTCTGCTACGATTCCTCGTCGATTACCCGGTGGCATGGCCGGGGGCGCTCTGGTATGTTACACTGCCGTCGGTGGCGCTCGACACGATCTTGATTATCCCGGCGGTGCGCCTGCTTCAACGCTGGTACAACAGACTGCACCCCCGCCGCGTCACCTTCTGAGCGCGGATAGAGCGCCCACCGGCTGGCACATTGGGTTTGATCGAACGCTGAGAACATGAGCCTTCGACGATTAAACACGGAGCGAGAAACACGCTTTAAACCGGGCCGCCACCGGATTTTTACCCTGGTGGTGATGCTGTCGTTCGCCATCCTGGCGCTCCGCCTGTACCAGATTCAATTCCTGCAGAGAGACACCCGCCCTGCTGCCCGACGACGAGGTGGAGGAGATGGCGATCCTGGAGCGCCTCTCCAGCCTGCTAGGGGTGCCGGTCAGCGGCGAGCTGAACACCGTCGACGAGCGCGGCATCCCCCAGCGCAGCCTGCTCACCATGGTGCGCGAAGGGCAGGGCATCGCCCCCTACCAGCCGGTCGTGGTGAAGAGTGACGTCGACCAGGAGATCGCCCGCGTCATCCTGGCCGAGAAGTCCTCGCTGCCCGGCGTCGACATCGACTGGGTGTCGGCCCGCCAGTACCCCGCCGGTGCTTCCGCCGCCCACGTGATCGGCTACATGGGCCCCATCCCGGAGCGCCTGGCGGACGAATACGAGGCGCAGGGGTACGTGCTCGACCGGGACCGGATCGGCTACGACGGCGTCGAGTTCTCCCTGCAAGACCTGCTGGCCGGTCGGCCCGGCCAGCAGCGAGTCGAGCGCGATGTGGCAGGCGAGATCGTCCGGACGCTGGGCGAGGAGCGCCAGCCGGAGCCGGGTTACAGCATCCGCCTGACGCTGGACATCGAGCTTCAGCAGGCCGCGCAGCAGCACCTGACCGACATGATCGACACCCTGCGCGAGTCCCGGCCCAACGACCCGATCGGCTTCGGCCAGGGCGTCGTGATCGCGATGAACCCGCGCACCGGCGAGATCCTGGCGATGGTGAGCTGGCCCACCTATGACAACAGCCGCTTCGCCCGCAACATCGACTACCCCTACTACCTGCGCGTCTCAGAAGACCCGCTGCGCCCGCTCTTCAACCAGGCCGTCAACTCGCTCTACCCGCCCGGTTCGATCTTCAAGGTGATCACCGCCACGGGCGCGCTCGAAGAGGGGGTCGTCACCCCCGACACCATCGTGACCGATCCGGGCGAGATTCAGTTAGAGAACCGCTATTATCCCAACGAGCCGAGCCAGTCCCAGACCTTCGTCTGCTGGCTGAAGACCGGGCACGGTCTGGTGGACATGATCCACGGGATCGCCTGGTCGTGCGACGTGTATTTTTACAAGGTCGGCGGCGGCTACGAGGGCGAGGTGGACGGCATCGGCCTGGGCATCGAGCGGCTGGGCACCTGGATGCGCAACTTCGGCCTGGGCGATTACACCGGCGTCGAGCTGGCCGGAGAGAACCCCGGCGTGATCGTCGACCCGGCCTGGAAGCGGCGCGTGTGGGGCGAGAACTGGTCGACCGGCGACAACTACAACGCGGCCTTTGGGCAGGGTTACATCACCGCCACCCCACTCCAGATGATCAACGTGCTGAACACCCTGGCGAACAACGGCATCCGCACCCGCCCCACCCTGATCCGGGAGATCATCGACGCCGATGGCCGGGTGGTGCAGGGCTTCGAGCCGGACGTGATCAGCGAGCTGCCCGCCTCGCCGGAAAACATCCGCGTCGTCCAGGAAGGGATGCGCGCCGCCGTCACCATCGAGGGGGGGACGGCGCTCGCTGCTCAGGAGGACTACCTGCCCTACGTCCCGATCGCCGCGAAGACGGGCACCGCCGAGTTCTGTGACAACGTCGCCGCCGCCCTGGATCGCTGCATCCCCGGCGCGTGGCCGTCCCATGCCTGGTACATGAGCTATGCCCCTTACGGCGACCCGGAGATCTCGGTGATCGCCTTCCTGTACAACGGCGGCGAGGGATCGATCGTCGCGCTGCCGGTCGCCTCGCGGGTGATGGACGACTACTTCCGCCTCAAGACCGAGCGGGCGTTACAGGCCAGCATCGACCAGCCCACTCCCGTGGCTCCCGCACAATAAACGATGGAAAAAAACAATAGCCCGATCACATTCCCGGCGACGCCGGTCTGGCTGGCCGCCGCCTGGATCGGCCTGTCGTATGGCCTGGCAGCCGCGCGCGTGCTGTACGAAGCCAATCCACTGCGCTGGGCGGATTTTGGGGAGCCGCTGACGGTCCTGCTCGCCTGCCTGCCTGCGATGCTGGTTTGGATCGCGCTGCTCTGGCGCGCCGAGCGGCCTCTAATTGCCGCCCTGCCCCCGCTGCTGTTGTGGATTCACATCCTCGCCCCCCCATCAGACGTGAACCCGCTGCGCGGCCTGATCCTGCTGGCCGGGGTGAGCGTATTGATCGCGGGCGGGGTGTTTTTTGGGGGGCGCGATCTCGAATCGAAAGACCGCCGCTCCTGGATCGTCCCCCTCTCCCTGGCCGCGCTGGCGCTGCTCGCCTACCTGCTGACTCTCCAGCGGACGGTCGGACGGGCTGACACCTTCGAGTTCCAGGTGACCGCCCCCGTGCTGGGCGTCGCCCACCCGACCGGCTACCCGCTCTACATCCTGATCGGCAAAGCCTTTAGCCTGCTGCCGCTGGGCAAGGTCGCCACGCGGGTCAACCTGACCTCCACCGTGGCGGCGGTGATCGCCGTGGCGCTGCTCTACCTGGTCCTGTCCCGCGTTTTGCGGGTGCGCCCGCTGATCGCCGCCTGGG
>JARRJX010000567.1:2515-3722 GCA_037388645.1 Chloroflexota bacterium | reverse complement strand
CCACCCGCCCGCGACGCCCCCTGGTGGCACTCCCCACCCTGCCCCCTGTGCGTTCCCCACCGCACGTGCCCCTGGGCCTTACCCCCGCTCCTGACACCACGACAGCCCCCCTTAGGGGGCGTCTGGTCTCAGGGGCGGATGGCTCAGTGGCGGGCGGTGCCGCGGGTGTGTCTCGGCGGCTCCCGCGTCTCACTTGCCCCCATCCACCCTCGCCGTGAATTGCTCACCTGCGGGCGCAATGCTAAACTCAACACACGCTATCTGTGGGGTGAGATGGAAATGGGGAGAAAGGTCGATGTTCGATTCCCAACGCCGCGACGTCGAAAGACAGATGATCGAGGCCGGTCGGCTGCCGCCGGGTCAGTCGGCGACGCTCAAGTTCCCCGTCCTGCACTACGGCCCGGTCCCCAAAGCCGACCTGTCGTCCTGGACGTTCAGGGCCTTTGGCCTTGTTGAGGAAGAAAAAAGCTGGACCTGGGATGAGTTCACCGCGCTGCCAACCAAAACAGTTACCTGCGACATCCACTGCGTTACCCGCTGGAGCAAGTTCGACACTGCCTGGGAAGGGGTGCCGTTCCGCGAGATTGTGGATCGGGTTGGCGTGAAGCCGGAAGCCAGTTACGTCATCATGCACGCCGAGTATGGTTACACCGCCAACCTGCCCCTGGAGGTGATGCTCGACGACGACGTGCTGCTCGCCTATAAATTTGATGGGAAGCCGCTTGAAGCCGACCACGGTTTCCCGCTGCGCTCCCTGATCCCCAAGAAGTATTTCTGGAAGAGCACCAAGTGGCTGCGGGCCGTCGAATTCACCGACGCCGATCGCCTCGGCTTCTGGGAGCAGGCCGGGTATCACAATGAGGCCGATCCCTGGAAAGAACAGCGCTTCGCCCGGTGACCGGAAGGCAGCCTCGCGTGGTTTGATACGCGATCGGATTAGCGGTACAATGCGGTGCAGGTTGCGGGCATGGTGTAACGGTAACACATCAGCCTTCCAAGCTGTTGTTACGGGTTCGAGTCCCGTTGCCCGCTCTTCCCCAAATCAGCAGGGCCCGTAGCTCAGCGGTTAGAGCGGCCGGCTCATAACCGGTTGGTCGCAGGTTCGAATCCTGCCGGGCCCACACTAAACCTCATTAAAACGGCCCATTTGTGCCAAGCCTACCTTTTGCCGAGCTTCTCAATTTCATCAGCCAGCGCCCGTAAAGCA
>JARRJX010000567.1:0-2485 GCA_037388645.1 Chloroflexota bacterium | reverse complement strand
TCTGCGATATCCCCATCGGAGATGTTTTTAAGTAGCCCATCAGGGTCAGAACCCATGACCGGTTGAACATGCCTCTAATAATCTGTGCCCATGTTGGCACGGGTTTGTTATATACTGAAAACAGACAAGTATTGATATCCTGAACAAGGTGAACGGTCTGCTCAACTCCGACCGTTATTATGTGCCGCCTAGCGAGCACGGATAGATGTCTGAATACTGGCCCTTTGAGGTCCTCACGGAGACCGAGCATCTCATATTGGCTATCGCTGACTCTTTAAGTGCACTTATCACCTGACAGACGTTTTCATAGATGTCGGGGAGCTAGAGAAATCATGCCAAAAACCCAATCAGGTAAATGGTCGCTTGGGCTGATTGTCGCGATGCCGGTATTGTTCTTCATCGGCATGTCATTCACCAACTTGTTGTATGAATCAGTCCCTGCAGGCAATAGTATCCTGGAAGATATTGCTGGAAGACCGGCCCTGGCTATTACGATGCTTGCCGGAAACGTTTCTGGAATCTCAGCTTTCATTACAGGACTCATTGCAATCATCAGGCAAAAGGAACGTGCGCCACTGGTCTTTGTCGCTACTATAATAGGAGCGCTGCTGATATTATTCCTCATTGGCGAAGTATTGTTTCCACATCTAGCCACCGGACACTGAACAGAAGTTCGGGACGAAAGCAGGTGGGAGGCAATCATCAAGAGCCAGGCGGCGCTCGATGAAGTCCCAACCAATACGAAATATGCTCAGGTCACGGCGGTCTGTACGATCCACATCACCAGCCTGGTTGGTATGAATGACATGCTCACCCGTGGCGACCAACCAGAGATAAAGCAAACACACGGCCAGGGTGAGGCGAGACAGGCGCAAGAAATGGCGCAGATAAGTGGCTTCGAGATCAAAGCCATGCCTTTTCATATCGCCAAACATCTCTTCGAGCCACATACGGCGGCGATAGAGCCGAAGGGCCGCATGGGGGCTGGGCTGGTTGGTCGCCAGGAACCACGGTTCCTTTTCTCCTGGTGCCCAGTACAAGACGAGGTTGGTCGGGTAGGCGCTGGCCCGGGTGAGCACTATCCGCCCCAGCCAGACCATCATACCGGGTTTCAGGTCAAGACTGTCAATCCGCCGCCAGAAGAATTGGTTGAAGGTCATGACCAGATAGCGCCCTTTCTGCCGAAGCGCATAGTCCCAGTGCCAGACATCACAGTATTCCATGAGCAGCGTATGGTCGAATTCCGAATCTCCCACCAGCGACACCTGGACATCAACCGGGATCAAGCTGCGCACATAGTGCAGCAGTGCCAGTTGTTGGTGGGTGGTGCTGTGCCCGCGCGGCCTCCTGACCCAGGTCCAGGCCAGCGGCAAGGCCCGCCGCCGGTAAGCGATGCCCACCATCAACAACTGGTGGCCGAAGCCTACCTTACTGCTGTCGATGAGCAGGTGAACCTTCCCGGCGCTCGACGCGGCTTGTACCAGGCTTTCGGCAACGGATTGATACCATTCACGAACTCGAACAGCCGGGTTGCTCAAGAAGCGCCGCAGCCGCTTGTCCAGGCTCAGCTTTTTCGCTTGAACCGGCAGCTTCCGCGCAACCAGGCTCAGATGCACGCTCCGGGCCTTGAACAGCCCCACCACCAGATACAACATATTCATCAGTCGGCTCTCACAGTCATCGGGTGCCAGTTGCGCCAGTTGCTTGCGCCATTTACCATACAAGTCAGAGTTGGACAGCATTTGCGCGACCTCCTCGATCTGGTTTTGTTGGGAAACTCAACCTTATCGAGGTTCCGCTTGCTGTTCAACTCTCACTCATTTGTTCAAGTGTCCGGTGGCTAGCTTGATTGCTAGATAAAAGCGTTCATGCGGAACTCGTTAGAATGGTAGGTATCCAAGCCACCAGCTAACGGAGGAACCGCATGAACGACACCTATATTGTAACCGGATTCGTGATCATTGATGATCTATTGATCCTCATGAACTACAACGATGACAGCCGGACGAAGGTGAGAGCCTCTGAAATCATGATAGTGGCAGTCGTCGCCGCCAAGTACTTTCAGAACCATCATGAACGGGCCTTGCTCTTGATGCAGCGGCTGGGCTACATCCCGAAACTCAGTATCTCGCGCTTCAATCGTCGCTTGCATGCCTTGTTGTCCGACCTGTGGCAGCTAGCCACACTCCTGAGCGAGCTGTTAGCAGGAGGGACGGTGTTCATCATTGATAGCATGCCCTTGCCGGTCTGTAAGTTGGTGCGGGCGTTCCGCTGCAAAAAGGTGCAGGGCAAAGCCTTTCATGGGTACTGTGCCAGCAAAGATGAACACTATTTCGGCTGGCAACTGCACCTGGTCTGTGATGCCGCTGGCGTCCCGGTCAGTTTTCAGGTCCTGCCTGCCCGCTGGGATGAGCTGGTTCCCGTTCAAGACCTCCTGGCTGGTTTGCCTGAAGGCAGCCTGGTCGTCGCGGACAAGGGGTACATT
>JARRJX010000566.1:2513-4755 GCA_037388645.1 Chloroflexota bacterium | reverse complement strand
TCGTCATCCACGAAGAAGATGAACTGCCCGCCAGCCCGCCATGCCCCGGCGTTGCGGGCGGCGGTCATATAGCCACGCTCCGGCAGGCGCTCGAAGACCACGCCGGGGAACTCGGCCCGCAGCTCGCCCAGCACGTCCGCCTCCTGGTAGTCGTCGGCGACGACGATCTCGTCGGGCGGGGGAACGCACGCCTGGAGCGATTCGAGCAGGTCGCGCAGGTCGGCGGGCCGATTGCGGGTGGGGATGACGACGCTCAGGCGCATGGGGAGATTGACCTGACGCCTGGATGGCGAACATTACCCCCCTGCCCGTCGCCCCGGCCATTCTGGCCGACGCGCTCCGCGCTGTCCTCCCTTGCAAGGGGGGACGGTTGAGTCTTTCGGCTCGCAGGGGGATCACGATGAATATCCACACAAGCACTCTCTTCGTTTAAGATACCGATAAGATACCGAATCGCCTATTCCTCGACCAGGGAATAGCCCACCTGGACGAAGGCGATGCCGGTATCCTCAAAATATTCCACGGTCAGGCGGTGCCGCCCGGCAGTCATCGGGCGCTCGACCTCCTGCCAGTCGAACGAGCCGGGATTCCAATTCTCGTAGATCAGCTCGCCGTCGACGTAGAGGCGCAGGCCGTCGTCGCTGCGGAAGGCGAACTTATACAGGCCGTCCTCGAAGCGCTCCGAGCGGGTCCAGCGCACGGAGAAGCCATCCGGCTCCCAGCCGGGGAAAGGCGGCCCCTCGCCCCAGTCGAAGGTGATCACGGGGTCTTCGCGCACCTCGGCGGGGCGGCCTTCCAGGTCCGGGTTGGTGTAGTAGCGGCCCGTCCAGACCGTATCGACGGCGAACACGGCGATCAGGTCTTTCACGCGGTCGACCAGCCAGGGCGAGAGGCTGAACAGGGTGACGAGCAGACAGGGCAGCCCCAGGGCAAACCACAACAGCCGCCCCTTGAGCCGGGCCACCTCTTCCGGGGAGGGAGTCGGCAGGGTCATGCTGACAGGTAGCCGATCAGGAGGGCGGGCGCTTTGAGGGCGAGCAGCAGGCTGCTCTGCACCCCCCACCACAGCAGACGGGGACGCCACGCGCCCAGCCGGGGGCGGGCCTTGGCGCGGCGCAGCTCGGCGTAATAACCGAGGCGGCTCATCTGGCGGGCGGCTTTGCCATAGCGAAGGTTCTTGCGCCACAACTCGGCCAGAGTCCGCACCTCGTGGTGCCACAGCGCCCCCTCCAAGAGCGCAACCCGCTCGCTCAGGCGGGCGTCCTCGTAATTGACGATCTCGTGGTCGAAGGTCACTGCCCGCTCGACGACCTCCGGCGGGATGCGATCAACGGCCTCGCTCAGCAGGTCGCGCCGGAAGAAGCGGCGCAGGAGCACGCCACGGAGCGGATCGGCGTGGAGGGCCTGCTGGGCCTGGATCAGGCGGCGGTCGGCGTCGAACAAACGTTGGACGAGCGTGCGAGTCTCGATGGCGCGCTCCTCCAGATACAGGGCGTCGACCTGGGCCATGCGGGCGACGGCCCGCGAGAGCGCATCGGGCGCGAGGACGTGATCCGAATCGAGCAGCAGGACGTACTCGCCGCGCGCCGCCCGAACCCCGGCCACGCGCGCGCCGAGCAGCCAGGCCTCAATCGAGAGGCAGCGCGCCCCGGCTTCCTGGGCGATGGCGAGCGTCCCGTCGGACGAGTGGCTGTCGACGACGACGACCTCAACCGCCGGATGATCCTGGGCGGCGACGCTCGCCAGGCAGGCGCGCAGCGTGGCGGCTGAGTTGTAGGTCGGAATGGTGACGGTGACAAGCGGGACGCTCACCGGCATGCCTCGATCCCCTGTATCATCTCGCGCGCGCTGCGCGCCCAGGTGAACTCCCGGCTGTAGGCCCAGGCCGCCGCCGACATCCCGGCCAGCCGCTCCGAGTCGCCCAGCAGCCCGGCGAGGGCCTCGCCCAGCGCCTGCGGCGTGTTGGGGCGGCAGATCAGGCCGGTCTGGCCGTCGCGCACCGAGTCGCGCAGGCCGGGCACGTCGTAGACGACCGCCGGGGTGCCGAGCGCGTTGGCCTCGACCACCACCAGCCCCCAGCCCTCCCGGACGGAGGCCAGCGCCAGGGCATCGGCCTGGCGCATCAGGCGGCGCTTTTCCTCGTCGCTCACCCGCCCGGCGAAGGTCGCGCAGCCCTCCAGGCCCAGGCGGGCAGCGAGCTTTTCAAGCTGTGTACTATATCCTGGCTCCCCCCCACCGGCAA
>JARRJX010000566.1:0-2490 GCA_037388645.1 Chloroflexota bacterium | reverse complement strand
GTCACGCAGCCCTCCAGGCCCAGGCGGGCAGCGAGCTTTTCAAGCTGTGTACTATATCCTGGCTCCCCCCCACCGGCAATGATCAGGCGCAGGCCGGGCAGGCGCTGGCGGGCGTGGGCCGCGGCCTCGATCACGGCGTCGACGCGCTTGGAGGGGACGAGCCGCCCGACGTAGAGGACGGTGGGCGGGCCGGGCGGGCGGGTGGGCGGATCGGGGAGGGGGGTGATATCGACCCCATAGGTGAAGCGGGCGAAGCGGCGCAGGCCCAGGCGGCGCAGATCGCGCTCGATTGAGTCAGCCCCGACGAGCGCGGGTGTGCGCCGGTAGACCTGCCAGTAAAGCGGCTCCAGGAGGTAGCCGACCAGACTGACCGGGAAGGGCATCTCGTACCACCAGACCTCACGGGCGAGCTGGTGCGCCCAGACGAAGGCCCGCTCGCGGACGTAGAGCGGGGTGAAAAAAGGGATGGTGTTCACCTGGTCGATCAGCACGTCCACCCGCCCGCGCAGCTCGCGGCGGTAGAAGCGCCAGGCGTGATAGTGGACGGTGTACTGGCGGCCCCGGCGGACGACCTCGACGCCGTCCAGAGTCTCGCGGGTGGGGGCGTCGGGGAAGGAGGCGGCAAACCAGGTCACGCGGTGGCCGTCGGCGGCCCAGCGGCGCGCCACCTGGTAGGTGACGACCTCGGCCCCGCCCGCCTGCGGGTGTTTGACGTCGCGCCAGTTGAAGATCGCGATGTGCATCGCCCTCTCGACTCGTGCTTGCTGGTGGCTCGTAACGGCGCTTGATTATACCGGGGATGGGCGGTTCTGCCGGATATTGCCAGCGGGGCGGCGACGACGTGGCGAGCGACGCGAACGCCGCCCGATTCACCCCCCTCGATCTCTGATGGAGTTCTGATCTTTCTATTATCTTGATCTAACGCGCACACGGGACAATCTCCACAGAATTTTTGATTGAACAGCTTATCGATAACTTCAGAAAAATGTGGAGGAAAACATCATGGGTATGACCACCTGGAATCCAGTGCGCGAGATGAGGGCAATAAACGAGGCGATGAACCGCTACATGGCGCGTCAGGGCGAGGCCAACCACCGGCCCGCCGTCGCGACCCTGCCCCTCGACGCCTACAGCACCGAGGACGAGATCGTCGTGCTGGCAACGCTGCCCGGCGTCGACCCGGAGGCGGTGAACATCTCGCTTGAGGGCGATACGCTGACCATCGAGGGCGAAATCCCCGGCCAGCTTGAGAACGTCGACTACCAGCTTGCGGAGCGCTTCCACGGCAAGTTCCGCCGGACGCTGCGCCTGAACGTGCCGGTCGAGCTGAGCGGCATCACGGCCACCTCGGAGAACGGCGTCCTGACCCTGACGCTGCCCAAGGCGGAGGAAGTGAAGCCGAAGCAGATCAAGGTCTCGGCCAATTAAGCGGGATCGATCCTGACGTCGCAGCCAATTCCAAGCGCACCCCCGTTCGATTGAGCGGGGGTGTTTTGATTCTGGGCCGGGGGACTTTCGCCATGCTACAATGGTGCGGGCCATCTATCAGACCAACTCAGGGAGAAACGCACCATGGAGATTCCATCCCCCCAAGAGCTGCTCGACTTCACCGACCGGGTGGCGATCGTGACCGGGGCGGGGAGCGGGCTGGGCAGCGGGATCGCCCGGCGCTTCGCGCAGGCCGGGGCGGCGGTGATCGTCCATTACCACCGCAGCGCGGACGGCGCACGGGAAGTCGCCGCGCAGATCGAGGCGGCGGGAGGCCGGGCCGCCGCGCTCCAGGCCGACGTGACGCAGCGGGCGGAGGTCGAGCGGCTGGTCGAGGGGGCGGTGGGGCGTTTCGGGCGGCTGGACGTGCTGATCAACAACGCGGGGACGTACCCACTCGCCACGGTGATGGATATGACCGACGACGAGTGGGATTCGGTGGTCGACGCCAATTTGCGGAGCGTGTTTTTGTGCACGCAGGTGGCGGCCCGCCAGATGATCGCGCAGGGGGAAGGCGACAAGTGGAACAGCAGGGCAATCGTCAACGTCGCCACCATCGAGGCGGTCAACCCGGCCCCCAACCACAGCCACTACAACGCGGCGAAGGGCGGCGTCCTGATGTACACGCGCGCCTCGGCCTTCGAGCTGGGAGGGCACGGCATCCGGGTCAACGCGGTCTCGCCGGGGCTGATCTGGCGGGAGGGGCTTGACCAGAGCTGGCCGGATGGGGTCGAGCGGTGGCTGAAGGCCGCCCCACTGACACGGCTGGGGATGCCGGACGACGTGGCGGACGCCTGCCTGTTCCTGGCCTCCTCGGCGGCGCGCTGGATCACGGGGGCGAATCTGCTGGTGGACGGCGGGGTGATGACCAAGCAGATTTTTTGAGGGTAGAGCGGCCTTACCCCCCTGCCCGGCATTGCACGCCAGGCTGCCTCCCTTTGCAAGGGGGGGCGAACTAAATCGGTGGGGGCATTCAACCGTACCCCCCTGCCTGGCTTGCAC
>JARRJX010000565.1:0-3397 GCA_037388645.1 Chloroflexota bacterium | reverse complement strand
CCTCTACCCCAACCAGGGGACGATGGCGGTCACAGCTATACGAGACATACGGCTCGCCAGAGGAAAACCCGGACTTCTGGGCGTCGATCTCACCCAACAGCTACCTGAGCGACCTGGCCGGGCCGATCCAGCTCCACCACGGCATGGCCGACCACTCAGTGCCGCCCGCGCTCTCGGAGATTCTCTACGCGGAGCTGCAAGAGGCGGGCGTTTACTCGGAGCTTTACGAATATCCAGGCGACGACCACGACATCACGAACAACTTCACGCTGGCGATGCAGCGCTCGATTGCGTTCTTCGACAGGTATCTGAAATAAGAGCATTTCAGCCGGTCAGCATATCGGCGGGCGACAATAGAAATGGCCGCTCATATCCGGCAAATGTGGCGCGTGTGGATCGACTACTCGTGGATCTTCTTGTGCTCGGCCAGCATCTGGACAAACTGGTCAATGCGCTTCTGGCGGGTCTCGGCTTTCTTCGCGTCGCCCACCCGGTAGAGGATGGCGTAGCGGTTCGCGCTGTCGAGCGTCTCGAAAAACGCGCGCGCGGTTTCGTTCGCGTCGAGCGCCTGCTGGAGATCGTCGGGGACGGTTATATTGCTCTGGGACTGATAGGCCGCCTCCCAGCGGCCATCCTGCCGCGCGCTCTCGACCTCTCGCAGCCCCGCCTCCTGCATCCTGCCCTGCTCGATCAGGCTTTCCGCCTTCTCGCGGTTGATGGCAGACCACTTGCTCCTTTTGCGGCGAGGGGTGAACCGCTGGAGCCAGTAATCGTCGTCAAACCCCTCTTTGCGGCTGTCGATCCAGCCGAAACAGAGGGCAGCCTCAAGGGCTTCAGCGTAGGAGATGGAGTCTTTGCCGGAGGCCTTTTTGGCGATTTGCAGGCGCGCCCCCGGCGCGGTGTTGTGGTTCGCTTCCAGCCACCGCTCCCAATCCCCCATTGATCGAAACAGTATGATTTCCAGGTCTGCCACAGCCGAGTCCCTTCATACGTTAGACGCTTCTAGAGGAGTGTATCTTCACATCTTGAGGCGATCAACGTCGAGAGGATCGGCCCAGAAGACTCACACACCCACGCCCAGCAGCAGAGCCAGCGACCCGGCGCTGGACAAAACGGTCAGGACGGGCAGGATTTGGTGCAGCCGCCGGGCGATCGGCGGGGCCGGGCCTTCGACGATCATCAGCCAGCCGCCACCGGCGATCGCGCCCAGGAAGAACAGCACGGCAGCTGCGACGACGGCCATCTGAAGCCCGCCCAACCCGGCGGCCCGGTTGACCTGGAAGGCGGTCAGGATCAGGAGGACGAGCGCCCCCAGCGCGACCAGCTTGTGGACGGTCGAGATCAACACGTTGTGTGGCCTGCCCATCCGGCGCAGCAGCAGGCCGGAGGCCAGGGTAAAGAGGATAAGCAGCCCGATGCTCCCGCTCTTTATCAGTGTGGTACTCATTTCAAACTCCTGCGTGTCTTATTCAATGCTCCCACCCTATATACGCAGGATCGACGGGTTGGTTGTGCAATCCATCACATGGCGGATGGCCCTACCGCCATCACTCGAAATTTACGCCGGGCCGCCGGGCAGGATGCACTCAAAGACCTGCTCGGTGAGGGCTGAGCTACCCGTCAGGTGGGTGCCGTCCTCCTCGCCGATCAGCACAAAGCCGTGTTTCTCGTAGAGGTGGCGGGCGGCGGTCAGCCCTTCGAAGGTGGTCAGGTAGACCCGGCGGAACGCCTTCTCCCGGCAGAACGCCATCGCGGCATCCATCAGGCGACGGCCCAGGCCATGCCCCTGATAGGCCGGGTCGATGATGAACCAGCGCAGCCGCGCCCCTTCCCCGGCGGCGCGGCTCCCGTCAATGACGATGCCGCCGACGACCTGCCCCTCGACCTGGACAAACCAGGCCCCGTCATGCCCGGCGTCGAAGCGGCCCAGGAATTCCCCCATCTCGGCGGCGACTTTCGCCTCGAAATATAACCCCAGGCCCCAGTGTGCGGCGTAATACGTCCCATGCAGCTCGATGATGCGCCCCAGCGCGCCGGGCGTGTAGCCGGTTATCGTGATCTCGTCCATCCCCTGCTCTCTCTATCATCTACTTACAGACATATGGGTTATCCTATTGTAAAGCGACCACCGCTGGATGTCCTAGACTCTGAAGTCTAGTTGGAGGGATCATGGGCGAATCACGCACGCCGGGCGGCAAACGGCTGAGGGCTTTGCGGGAGTTCCACGGGAAAACGCAGCTCGACGTGGAATTGGGGGCCAGTCTGGGAATCGGCTATTTGCAGCGGCTTGAGTCGGGCCGGGTGGGGCAGCCTGAACACGATACGCTGGAGCGGATTCTCTTGGCGCTCGACGCCCGTTATACGGAGCGGCGCGAGGTGCTGGAGATGTTTGGATACGTGGTCGACGCGCCGATCCCGACCGACGGCGAGATCGAGTGGGCGATCTCGGCCTGCCAGGCGGAGCTGGAGAGCGCAGTCTTCCCCGCCTACCTGCTGGCACTGGAACCGGCTGAGCCCGAAGCTGTTTGAGGCGGCTCAGGCCGACGGGCTGCGCCGCCTCTCCATGCTGAGGATGGTGTTCGACCCGGCGTACGCGCTGACCCCACGGATCGAAAACACAGATGCGTTTTTCCCGGCGCAAATCCGCGCGCTGCGCTACGAGATGCAGCGCTTCCACGACGAGGCGTGGTACGGCGACCTGATCGAGGACATGTTGGGGTGCCTTGAGTTTGAAAAGCACTGGCACCAGGAGCACCGGGAAACCGTACACATCCCCGCCCGCCCGCTTACCCCTCTGGTGCTGGCGAGCCATGAGGGGCCGCTCGGCTTCCGGCTGATCTCAGAGCCTTTCGTCCAGGATCACCGCTTCCGGGTGATTTTCTATCTCCCGGCGGACGCGAACACCACCCGGCAGTGTATGCGCTGGGCGCACGACGGCACAGCTGCCCCTTAAGAACGGCCCCTTCCGGCCCGTAATAAGGACAACGTAGAGGCCAAAACCCTAATCCCCTGTTGGCCGAACACCGGCTCCTTCAAACATCAGAATGACCGTTCGCTCCGGCGCGCGGGTGCGATGACGGACTTTCCTAGGAATGGTAAACCCCTGGCGTGGCCCCAGCTCAACCGTCCGATCTTCCAAATCAATGATGAAGCGCCCTTCAATCACATAGAAGAATTCGTCTTCCTCGTCGTGATGATGCCAGTGGAATTCCCCTTGCATAATGCCAAGCCGCACGACGCAGTCATTGACCTGGCATAGTGACTGGTTGTACCAGTCGTCGGCGCATTCATCCACCAGAGTCTGCACGTCTACCAGTTCAAGTGGATTGAACTTCACGTCGAGATTGATCGCGTATTTCGATTGATCGTTCATGAATGTCCTGTCTCCCTTCAGGAT
>JARRJX010000564.1:0-2513 GCA_037388645.1 Chloroflexota bacterium | reverse complement strand
GAGCGCCAACGGTGGGCGGGTGGTGGGCGTGATCCCGAAGGCGCTCGCCCAACTGGCCTACGAGCGGGCGGACGAGATGATCGTCACAAAAGACCTGCGCGAGCGCAAGGCGGTGATGGCAGACCGCTCCGACGCCTTCGTCGCCCTGCCGGGCGGGTTCGGCACGCTGGAGGAGCTGCTGGAGATGCTCACGCTCAAGCAATTGAGCTTCCACAACAAGCCCATGGTGCTGATCAACACCAATGACTTCTACGACCCGCTGATCACCCTGTTCGAGCAGATTTACGCCAGGGGATTCACTAAAGCAGTTTACCGGGGCTTGTATCACATCGCGCCGGAGCCAGGCGATGCGCTGGATTACATCGACAGCTACCAGCCGGTCGAACTCCCCAAGAAGTGGAAGGCCCACGCCGAGAAGACAGGAGAGGGTATGATGGCACTTGAGGATCGGGTGCAACGCGCCGCCGAGCGACTCCTGGAAAACAGCAGCCTGACGGACGACCTGAACGACCCGGAGGCCAACCAACTGCTCAACTGGGGCCTGGAAGTGTCGCGCAGGCTGGTCGAGAAGACGGCGGAGATGGACGATGAGCAAGCCGAAGAATTCCTCTACGGCCCACAGAAGAACCTGCGCCGGGTGATGCGGCGCATCAACACGCTGATCGCCGAGGCAAACTCCGATGACCCGGACAACCCGGGGTCGGCGGCAGCCGAGACGCTCCAGGGCATCCTGGAAGCGGTGGCCGAGGTACCGGGGCTTTCCGCCGCCGGGCTGCTCGACCTGGCGCAGATCGCCCAGGCGATAAAAACCAGCACACCGGACGCCGGACTATCACTGATCCTATCACAGATGACACTCGAAGGGGGAGAGCATGACACGCAAACGGAGCAGCAGGAACCAGACTAGCTCGGCGTTAGCCTTATTGGGGCTGCTCTTCCTGCTGGTCTTGGGCGGGACGGTCTTCGGCTGGGACACGGTCGAAGGGATCCTGGGCGAGCTGCTAGGCAACCCCCCCGTGGGCGGCGAGGAGCCGGTCGGGGAGGCACCAGTCGCCGTGGAACCGTCATCGGGGGGTGGGAGCTTTTACCAGGTGTACTTCACCGACCCGGCCCACACCGACCCGGACAGCGGCAACGGCCCGGAACAGCACATCATCGCGCTGATCAACAACGCGCAGAGCACGATCGACGCGGCCATGTTTGAGTTCAACCTGCAAGACGTGGCCGACGCACTGATCGCCGCCCACCAGCGCGGCGTGACGGTGCGGGTGGTATACGACGACGAGCACACCGAGGACGACCCGCAGATGGAGGAGCTGATCGACGCGGGCATCCCGGCAGTCCCGGACGAGCGGGGCGCATACATGCACGACAAATTCTACGTGATCGACGGGCTGTACGTGTGGACCGGCTCGATGAACTTCACGGTGAACGGCGCGTACTTCAACAACAACAACGCAATCGTGATCCGCTCGACCCAACTGGCGGCGAACTACACCGCCGAGTTCGAGGAGATGTTCAACGGCGAGTTCGGGCCTTCGTCGCCCGCCAACACGCCCAACCCCAGGATCAACGTGGACGGCACGCTGATCGAGAACTACTTCGGGCCGGAGGACGACGTGATGGACAAGCTGATCAGCACCGTCTCGGAGGCGACCAGCTCGATCCACATCATGATCTTCTCCTTCACCAACGACGATCTGGGCAATGCGGTGCTTGAGCGCGCCCAGCAGGGTGTGCAGGTGGTGGCGATATTCGAGCAGCGTGGGGCGAACACCGATTATTCCGAGTGCCCGACGATGCTGGCGGACGGCCTGGACGTGCGGCTGGACGGCAACCCGCGCACCTTCCACCACAAGGTGATGATCGTGGACGGCAGCACGGTGGTCACCGGCTCGTTCAACTTCAGCGACAGCGCCAACGAGGACAACGACGAGAACGTACTGATCATCCACAACACCGACATCGCCGCGCTCTACGAAGCCGAGTTCAACCGGCGGCTGGCGGAAGCCCAGATGCCGGTCGGGGGAGAATGCCTGAGCGAATAGGGCATTCACAGGTATCATTGGTTTAATCAGGAGATGGCGAGATGCATTTTGTAGAGGCACCAACCAATTTTTACATGGGCGCGCGGGTCGACCCGGCCACCAACCAGGTGGTCGAGGACGACATCGTCTACTACGACTCGCGCAACCTGACCACGCACGGCGTGATCCTGGGGATGACCGGCAGCGGCAAGACCGGGCTGGGCATCACCCTGTTGGAGGAGGCGGTGATCGACGGCATCCCGACGCTGATCATCGACCCCAAGGGCGACATCACCAACATGCTGCTCGCCTTCCCGGAGCTGACCGCCGAGTACTTCGAGCCGTGGATCAGCCCGGAGGACGCCCTGCGCGACGACCAACCGCTCGCCGACCACGCCGCGCGCGTGGCCGAGATGTGGAAGAACGGGCTGGCGGCCTGGGCCGAAGGACAGGGCTGGTATGATTTTGGGTATCTTGTTACCTTTC
>JARRJX010000563.1:0-2957 GCA_037388645.1 Chloroflexota bacterium | reverse complement strand
GGCGTGTTGGTCCGGGCCGGTGCGGACGTCGCAGTCGGCTGGGGCGGCGGGGACGAGGTGATGGTGGGCGAGCCGGTCGGCTCGATAATACCGCCTACCATTGGAGTCTCGCTGGGCACGACTACGACATACGTGACCGCCGGGGACACGGTCGCCGCGCCCACATCGCCGCTGGTCAGCTCCCCGGTCCCGGTAGGCGGGAGCGTCGGCACGCGGGCGGCGCTGCCCGGATCGATCTGGGAGAGGGCGAACGCGCCCATGCCGATCGCGCCGAGCAGCAGCGCCATCCCCAGCACACCGGCCAGGAAGGGAAAAGCGCGACCGCCCCCCTCGCCGATGGCGGGAGAGGTCGAGGTGGGCGCGCCCTGTTCGAGCGCCTCAAAATCCAGGAAGCTGGGGGCCAGCTCCGGCTCGACAACGGGCACCGACCCGGTCAGCCCGTCCGGGGTGGGAATGGTGCCCCCGCTGTCCTCAAGCTCAGGGACGGAGGGGGGCGGCGGCGGGAGATCGTCCACCACCGGGTAATCAGGAACCTCCACCGCGCTCGCCGCCTGGGCTTCCGCCACGATCAACAGGTCGGCGGCGAGGGAGGTGGCATCGTGATAACGGTTGTGCGGGTCCTTGTCCATCGCCAGCGCGATCACCTCATCCAGCCCGGCGGGCAGGGCGGGGTTGAAAAGCTGGACGGAGGGCACCGGCTCCTTGACGTGCATGTACATCACGGCCAGCGGGGTATCGGCCTCAAAAGGCGGCTCGCCGGTGACGATCTCGTAGAGGATCGCCCCCAGCGCGTAAATGTCGCTGGCCGGGGTGAGCGGCTTGCCCTGGCACTGCTCCGGGGACATATAGCTGGGCGTGCCCACCACCCCGCTGGCAGTGACCTGGGTGGTCGAGCCGAGCATCTTGGCGATGCCAAAATCGCTCAGGTAGGCGTTGCCCCGGTCGTCCAGGAGGATGTTGCTGGGCTTGAGGTCGCGGTGGATGATGCCCTGCGAGTGGGCGTAGTCAAGCGCCCCGGCCACCTGCTCGACGATGTGGGCCGCGGTCAGCAGGTCGACATCCTCATAGAAAAGCTTCTTGCGCAGCGTGCCGCCCTCGATCAGGCGCATCACGATGTAGGGCATGCGCTCGTGCTGGCCGTGGTCGTAAACCGGCACAATCGAGGGGTGTTCCAGCCGGGCGACGACTTTCGCTTCCCGCTGGAAACGCCGGAGGAAAGTCGGGTCTTCCGACAACTGGCGAGAGAGCACTTTAAGCGCGACAAAGCGCTCGAAGGTCGGCTGGTAGGCCCGGTAGACGGTCGCCATTCCACCTTCGCTGATTACGTCGATGATTTCATACTGGCCGATTGTCTGGCCTATCATGTTGACCTCTACCAAGATGACAGGGCTTGAATCCGCATTATGCCAGACTGTAGCACAAGTGAGACAGGTGTGCTACCGGCCTCGCGGCGGGGGAAGCCTGACGGTCGCCCGCCACCCCGGCCCCACAAACCGTTTCTTTCCGGTTTGCGGCAAACAAATTATAATCGGCGACATGCCTGTCTGGGTTCTGGCGCTCAATTACTGGTTACACCTGCTGGCGACAATCGCCTGGCTGGGAGGCACGCTGATGCTGACCGCCGTCACCTGGCCCGGCCTGGCCGGGATGGGCGAGCCATCGCGGGGCGAGCTGGTGCGGGCGTTCGAGCGGCGCTTCCGCCCGATCGCGAACCTGAGCCTGGCCGTCCTGCTGGTGACCGGCACGATCCAGATGAGCGGCGACCCGCACTACCAAGGATTCTTGCAGTTCGTTAATTCGTGGTCGCTGCTGCTGCTGGCGAAACACATCGTCTTCCTGCTGATGATCGGCGTCAGCCTGGTCACCCAGTGGGGGGTGAAACCGGCGCTCGACCGCGCCGCGCTGCTGGCCGGCAACGACGATCAGACTCAGGCGGGGCTTCACCGCCGCCTGCGCCGCCTGACAGCGATCAACCTCATTTTTGGGGTATTGGTGCTGCTGCTGACGGCCTTCATCACGGCCCTGTAGGTATCTCAATGGCACTCGCTCCGGCTCACGCTTCGGCCACCAACTCCCAGGCCACCCACCCCACCGACATCCGGGATCGCTGGCCGCGCTGGTATTTCTGGATCGCGATCCTGCTGCTGATCGTGGCGGCGTTCTTCCGGCTGCACCACCTGAGCGTGACGCCGCCCGGCCTCCAGGCGGATGAGATACTCAACATCCAGCTTGCCGACCGGATGCGGCAGGGGTTCGTCTCAGTCGTCTACAGCGACGTGACCCCGGCGCGTTCGCCCTGATGCGCCGCCTGTTCGGCGACCGGGTGGGCCTGATGGTGCTGGGCCTGATGGCGGTGACCTTCTGGCCGGTGTGGATCGCCCGCGTGGCGCTGCACATCACGCTGATCCCGCTGGCGGTGACGCTGGTCGGCTACACCTTCGTGCGCGCCTTCCAGGCCGCCGACACCGGAGAGTCCAGCCTGTGGTTCACCGTGGGCGGGCTGGCGCTGGGCGTCTCGCAGTACACCCACGTGACCGCCTGGACACTGCCGGTGATCCTGATCGGGTTCACGATCTACCTGTGGATCACCGACCGGGAGCGGCTGAGGCCGCACATCGGCAACGTGCTGTACGCCCTGCTCCTGGCGGCAACCCTCAACCTGCCGCTGTTCATCTTCATGCTGAGGCACCCCGGCCTGCGCGAGGCGTACCCGATCGCGGAGCAGGCAGGCCTGATCGCCGCGATCCCCGGCAGGCTGCTCTCCACGGTGGCCGGGCTGGTGCTGCGGGGCGACATGCTCCCCCTGCACAACCTGCCGGGCCGCCCGGTGTTCGGCCCGCTGATCGGGCTGCTGATGGTGATCGGGCTGGGGGTGGCGATCCGCCGCTGGCGGCACGCATCGTATGGCATGGCGCTGATCTGGCTGCTGGTCGGCCTGCTGCCCAGCACGTTCCTGC
>JARRJX010000562.1:0-4225 GCA_037388645.1 Chloroflexota bacterium | reverse complement strand
GCTGCCGTCGTGGGAGGCTCTGCCCTGGCAGCGATGTGCATCCGGGTGCTGGCATCTGGCGGGGGGGAGTCAGGAGGCAGGGATCAGGCGACGGCCCGGTAGGCGGGCGCGCCGGGCTGTTCCGAGCGCCCGAAGTGGGGGTGATCGGGGTCGGTGAAGCGGCGCATGTCAGCGTCGGGTGTCCAGGTGGAATCGTCTGGCAGCATAGTCTCTGCGCCGGGCGTTAAAACGCTCCGGCTATGGTAAAAATGTCCACTAAAGGGACTCTTTAGAACCCCTTCACAGGTCTTAACGGGCGGCGTCAAAAACAGACTTTTTCAAATGGCCTCCTGGGATGCGATCTACTTCTTGCGCCAGGTTTCAATCTGCCCGGCGTGTTCGGCGTAATGGCCCTCGGTGTTGGCGCGCAGGTAAGGCAGCAGCGGCCACTGCCCGGTCCAGGGATAGTGCCCACCCCGGAAAATCTCGTCCTCGCTCATGGCCTCAATCGTGCTCCAGATGTCGTGATACGACGCATTGAACTCGGCGTGTGTCTCGGCCAGCGAGAGGTGGCGATCCTGCTCATACCATTCCTGGTTCATGCGATCTTCCGCCTCCGGCGAGAAGCCGAGTTTGAGCTTCACCGAAGAATCGCCGCTCACCCTGGTCCGGTACCACTCCATGACGAACCGTTCGCAGCGGGCAACGTGCGCCATCACATCCTTGATCGACCAGAAGCCTACTACGTCTGGCCGGGTCAATTCGGCGTCACTCAGCCCGGCGAAAGCGGCTTCGAGGCGCAGGTGCTGCGTGGCGATCGACGCGAGCAGCTCGGCTTTGGTCGTGGGGGCCGGGTAGACCCAGCCCGGCTCATTTGCCAGCGTAACCTGGACCGGCTCCGGCCCGTTGGGGAAGCTCAGGATCACAGGTGGGACGGTCAGCCGCGCGTCAGAGCCGTAGCGCGAGTGCAACTCATCAAAGGCTTCCTTCCCGCCCAGCGTCAGCGCCGCCATGTGATCGAGGAAGGCTAGTTCACTCTCGGATGGCCCACCTTCGCCACTGAACGCCAGCCCCCAGCTATCCCAGGGCAGCAGCTCCACCTTGTTCAGCGCGGCGATGTCGCGCATCAGGTCGCCCTGGACGAACCACAGGCCGTGCAGGTCGGCAATGCCGAAGCTGTCCGGGTCGGCCCCTTCCTGGCGGCACATCTGCCAGGCGCGCCCGCCGGTGATAAAGCGGTTGTGCGGCACATCGAGCGTATCGAAGTCCACCCCCAGCTTGCCGCGCTGCAAGGCGTCCAACTGGGCATCAACCATGATCCAGCGGCCCTGGTTGGCGTTCCAATATTCCGCGACCCAGTGATCGACGTACTGCCCCGGCATAAAGTAGGTTCCGAAGCCGCACCGGGCGCGGGCCGGGATTCCCAGGTGGCGCAGCAGGGCGACCATCAGCACGCTGTGATCGCGGCAGTTGCCGACGCTCTTTTTGTCGGGCGGGCGGGCGACGGTCAGCGGCGCGGGATCGACGTCGTAGATGCGCTGGAGCCGGGCCGCCGCCGTGCGGGTGTTCACCTCGGCCTTGCCCTCGCTGGAGAGAGTCATGCCGTACTGGTCGGCCCAGAAGATGTGAATCAGGTTGTTCTGCACCGCCTGGACCAGATCGGGGATCGCGGTGGGCAGCTCCGCCAGCAGCGCGCGGATCGCCTCGGTATCGGGCAGGGTGGTCAGCGGACCGGGCCGGGTGTAGTAGGCCAGAATGTCGGGGAGAGGGGTGGACATGGGATCAACTCCTTTAAAAACAGCGGTTAGCGATTAGCAGTTAACCAAAAACAGGATGATTTGCTCTCTTTCTCGGTTTCGGGAAAGGCCCATTCTATAATAATCAGTCATTTTGATCGACCCCTTTGTCGCCGCTATTCTCGTTGGCCCGGTAGGCGGGCGCGCCGGGCTGTTCCGAGCGCCAGAAGTCGGGGTGGTCGGGGTCGGTGAAGCGGCGCATGTCGGTGTGCGGCGTCCAGTGGGAGCCATCGGGCAGGGTGGTGTCCTGGTCGAAGCCCGTCTCGACCGTCTGCGGCCCACCTGGCCCGTAGACGGTGATATCGTCCAGCCTTGCGCCTTGCAGATTGGCCTCATCGAGAAGCGCCCCGCGCAGGTTCACGCCCATCATCAGCGCCCCTTGCAGGTTGACCACCCGTAAATCCGCCCCTTGCAGGTCGGCCCTGACCAGATACGCCCTCTCCAGGTTGGCCTCCCACAGGTTCGCTTTTTGCAGGCTGACCCCTTCGAGGTTCACCCCTTGCAGGCTGGCCCAGCGCAACTGCGCCCCATGCAGGGTGGCATCCCCTTCGAAGCCCCAGCCGCGCGCCTTCAAGATGCGGGCCGCCTCGACCGCGAAGGCGTTGTCCGGGCTGCTCATTTGCAGGATGAGGTCGGCTTTCTGCCGGGCGACGGGTTTGGAAGGGCTCGACAAAGGTCCAGATTCCCTTTTCGACCAGGTAGCCGGTGGCGATGCCCAGCAGGGCCGCAAGGCTAAAGATGAGCGCCAGGCGGCGCAGGGTGAGCCATTGTGCTTTCATGGGGTGTCCTCTCTGTCGTTGCGCCGGTAGGCGGGCGAGCTTTTCCGGAATGAACTCGGACCGTGATGCTTATATTTTACACCTAATCTTACGGTCGGGTGGCGGGGATCGCTGCGGGTTGAGGCGGGGGGCAGGGGGCGGGCGGTATTCATACGCGTGCCCACGTCGCCTGACGCTAAAGCATCAGGCTCAATCTGTAATGTCGACTGAAAGTCGACTCTTCTGGCAAGGGTAGGAGAAGGGGTCGGCGGTTGGCGGGCGGGAGTGCGGGGGCGGGGGTTGAGGAAGGACAGGCGTCAGGCTGGTCGGCCCCTGCCCAGCGGGAGCGCTTGCGGTAAAATCACCCGCGTGAACACCCAACCCACCACCACGCTCTTCTCAAAGCCATCGCGGCGCGCCTGGCGCTGGCTGGCGCTGATCGCCGCCGCCCACCTCGTGCTGGGCATGGGGTATGCCGCCGTCGTGCCGCCATTGGAGAAGCTCGACGAGTTCATCCACTGGGACTACATCCGCTACCTGCGGCGCGAGGGTCACCTGCCCGACCAGCGCGACCCCTACATCCAGAATTCCCCGGAGGAGTTCCACCAGCCGCCGCTGTATTACGTGCCCGGCGCGCTGCTCACCGCGTTGATCCCGCTCAGCGACCCGCCGATGACCTGGGACCCGATCAACCACTTCGGCTTCGCCTTCATCCTGAGCAGCATCCCGGACAACGCCAACGGCACGCTGCACAACCCGGCCCGGCTGGCCTTCCCCGGCGAGGGTGACTGGCTCTCGCTGCACGTGCTGCGAGTGTATTCGGTGTTGATCAGCGCCGCCGCGTTGATCCCGACCTTCTGGCTGGCCTGGGCGGTCTTCCGGGATGACGCGCTCGCACTGGGGGCGGTCGGCTGGCTGGCGTTCCGCCCAAGCGTGCTCTCGCTCGACTCGACGGTGAGCAACGACCCGCTGATGCTGCTGACCGGAACGGCTGTCCTGGCGATCTGCGCGTGGATCATCGCGGGCGGGCCCACCTGGCGGCGGGCGCTGTGGCTGGGAGTGGCGCTCGGACTGGCCGCTCTGACCAAGTTCACCTGGCCCGCCACCGCGCTGGCCGTGCCGCTCGCCTTCGCGCTCGCGCCGGGGCTGCGCGAGGGGTGGAAAAAGCGAATCGCCCAACTGACCGCCGCCGGGGGGATCGCCGCGCTGATGGTCGGGTGGTGGTTCGCGCGGAACCTGATCCTGTACGGCGACCTGACCGGGATCAGCCTGGGCGCACAGGCCAGCCGCCCCGACCGGCCCACCTTCCTGCCGATCCGCTCCACGCCGCCCACCTGGGCGGAGGCAGTGCAGAGCTACTGGACGACCTTCCGGCGCTATTGGGCGCACTTCGGGGTGGTGGGGATGCCGGATTGGGTGAACGCCGGGCTGGTGGTGGTCACGATTCTGCTGATCGTGGGGCTGGGGGTGTGGATCGGGCGGGTACACCTCAATCGTAGGGGCGAGATATATCTCGCCCCTATGGACCCGACAGGCCCAGCCGCCCCGACCACGAACAGGCGGGCAGTGCTGTTCATGCTGATCGTGGGGCTGCTGTATGGCGTCCAGAGCCTGATCATGTTCCTGGTCAACCAGCACGGCGCGCAGGTGCGCTACATTTACGCGGGGTTCGGCGCGCTGGCGGTCGTGATG
>JARRJX010000561.1:0-2523 GCA_037388645.1 Chloroflexota bacterium | reverse complement strand
GCGACCGCTACGCCGCTCACCGCCATTCCTTCCACAAGGTGATCTACTGCGTGGAAGGATCGATCCGCTTCACCCTGCCTGAGCTGGATAACCGGTCGCTGCGCCTGGGCGTGGGAGATCGCCTCGACCTGCCTGCCGGGGTGCTGCATGCGGCGCTGGTGGGCGACGAGGGCGTGGTCTGCCTGGAGGCGCACCGGTAGCCACTCCACAGCTACATTTTGAGGGTGAACCAATGGTTCATATTTGGTTAACACAAGGTTCACTTATCGTTTGACAGTATTGCAGGGCCGATCAGGCTCCCCCTACCCCCCACACACCCCGCTCTCGTCGAAATACCACGAGGCTGCGTTCCAGGTCAGCGGATCGAACGGGCCGGGCGCGACCCCACACACGTAGTCCGCACTGGCCGCCAGACGGGGCCGGGTATACAGCGGGATGGCGGGCACCTCGCTCACCACAATCGCCTGCTGCGCGGCATAGGCCGCCGCCCGCTCCGGGAGCGAGAGGCTCAGGTTGGCGTTCACGATCGCGATGTCCGCCGCCTCGTCGCACCAGCCACTGTAATTCTGCCCCTGGAAATCGTTCTCCGGGCCGGGCGTGTTGTTCGGGGCGAGCCGCTCGACCAATTGGTCGCTGATCAGCCAGCGGTTCTCCAGCTCCCAACGATGCACGGGGGTCAGGTCGAGCGGGTGGCGGAACACGTCCGCGCCCAGCCAGCGGTTGATCCCGGTCGGGTCGGGCCGGGAGAGGGCGGAGAACAGCGCCAGGTCGAAGTCGCGTTGGACGAGCGGCCCGCCCGGCGCGAACAGCGTCCCCGGCTCGACCGCCTGCACGCGCAGGTCAACGCCGATCTGGGCGAGGTTGGCCCGCATCGTGTCGGCGACCTGCTGCCTGACCGGGTCGCCCGCCGGGATGAGCAGCGTCGGCGCGAGCGGCGTCCCCGGCTCGATCGTCCACGCTCCCCGCTGGCAGGCGTATTCCCCTTCTACACCGGCGACGCTCTCCCGCACGCCATCCCCATCGGCGTCCTGCCACCCGGCCTGATCGAGCAGCGCGCCCGCCGCGTTGAGGTCAAAGGGGAGCGTTTCACCTCCGGAGTAGGCCCAATGCCCCGCCGGGAGCCAGCTGTCGAGCGCCAACCCCTCGACCCCCGGATAGGCCATCCCGGCCAGCGCGGCGGGGTCGACCGCCTGCCGGAACGCCTGGCGCACGCGGGAGTCGGCGATGAGCGGGGCACGCCCCAGCCGGTCGATGTAGGTGTTGAACACTACCTGCTCGCTGACGAAGCCGGGGAAAGCGTAGGCACGCAGCGGGCCGGGGTCGGCCTCGATCACCGCCGCCAGTTGATCCAGGCTCAGACCGTTCTCCAGCGCCACGTCACACCCCCCACCCTGTAATTCGATCAGAATCTGCTCAGCGCTGGGGATGAAGCGGAAGCGGATCACCCCAATGACCGGCTCATCGCCTGGATAGTAGGGGTTGGCGGCCAGCAGCACGTGCGCGCCCTCGGCCCACTCGGCGACGTAATAGGGGCCAAGCGCAGGGTCGACCAGCCGGGCGTAGCCGCTCGCCAGCACCGTCGCCAGGTCGACTTCCGGTCCGAAGACGTGGACGGGCAGTGGGGGCTGGGCGGGCACGTAGGGATATTCGGCCCCGGCAGCGGCGGTGACCTCCAGCGTCAGGTCGTCCACCTGACGTGCGTCGAGCACCTCGAAAGCCGAGGCGAAAGCGGGCGGGTCGTGCGAGAGGCCGAGCAGCGCGTCCGCCGCGTCAAACGGCTCGCCATCCGACCAGACCAGGTCATCCCGGTAGTGCAAAGTGATGGTCAGCGTGCCATCCTCGTTCCGGCGCAGCGTGCCATCCTCGACGCTGGGCAGCGCGGTCAGCAGGTCGCTCTCTGCCGTGTAGTCCTCGCCATACACCGCCGCACGCGGCGTCAGGAAGGGCAGGAAATCCCGTGCGGCAAACTCCGTCCCGCCGACGATCGCGCCCGGCTCCTGGGCAAGGCAGATCACCAGTTCGCTCTTGAACGGGGCGGGCGTCTCGGTCGGCTGGATGGTGGGCTGCTCCTGCTCGCCCACCGGCTCCGCCGGTGTTTCTCCTGAGCCATCCGTCGGGCCGGGGTTGCAGGCGCTTATCAGGCTGCCGAAAACCAGAATGGCCGACGCTGCCGCCGCCATTCGTCGTCGAAGGTGTGTGATTCGCATGCGTGGTGGAGGCTAATTCCCTTTCAACCGGTGTCCATATTGGGCCTGGTAGTAGTCGAGGTACTCGCCGCTCTTGAGCTTGCGCCACCAGTGTTCGTTATCCGCATACCAACGCACGGTGCGTTCCAGCGCCTGGTCAAAGCTCAGGGAGGGCTGCCAGCCTAGCTCACGGATTTTCGAGTTGTCCAGCGCGTAGCGGCGGTCGTGGCCGGGCCGGTCCTCGACGTGCTGGATCAGCGACTCCGGCTTGCCCAGGATGCTGAGCATGTGCTTGACCACGTCGATGTTGTGGCGCTCGTTCTCGCCGCCCAGGTTA
>JARRJX010000560.1:0-4905 GCA_037388645.1 Chloroflexota bacterium | reverse complement strand
TTACTTGAGGTTTCACGAAAGTTTTTCAAAACTTTTCGGGAAACACTCCTGCCAGGCTTTTTGAATACATCATCGCCGGATGAGAAAACAAGAAAAGAGGCATTATGGGCGGCAGGTTGGTCATGGTGTGGCGCAGTCGTCAGGTCAGGCAGATCGTACTGATCGGCGGTTTATTGGGGGCACTGCTCATCACCCGCCTGACCTCCTCCGGCGCGCCCGCGCCCGTTCTCGCCCAGGGGGAGGGGGTGAGCCTCTCCGGGGCGATCCTCGACGCGCAGGGGCAGCTAGGACGGTACCTTCCTGCTGGTGATCGAGCCGGGCCAAGCGCTCGACTCGCCCCGCCTGGCCGTCGAGCACCCCCACTTCGCCGCCTACGAGCAGGAGGTCGACCCGGACAGCGCCGCCCGGATCGAGGCGGGGGAGTCGGTGCTGCTCCCCGACCTGACCCTGGAACGGCGTATCACGGCGGGATTCTGGATCGCAACGATCACGTTCGTCGTGGTGCTGATGCTGATCGCGCTGGAGCGGCTGCACAACGCGCTGGCCGCGCTGCTGGGGATGGGGCTGGTGCTGGCGTGCAGCGCGTTCGGCACGTCGATCCCCGGCATGTTCATCTTCGACTTCGAGCGGGCGCTCAGCTACGTCAACTTCGAGGTGATCTTCCTGGTGATGGGCATGATGATCGTGATCGCGGCGATTGAGGAGACGGGCATCTTCCAGTGGATGACCTACCAGGCGTACCGGCTCTCCGGCGGGCGCACCTGGCTGCTGGTCGTCATCCTGATGTTCATCACGGCGATCGCCTCGGCACTGCTCGACAACGTGACCACGATGCTGCTGATGACGCCGCTCTCGATCCAGATCGCGCTGGCGCTGGGCCTCAACCCGTTCTCGATCCTGATCCCGGAGGTGCTGGCCTCGAACGTAGGCGGGATCAGCACGCTGATCGGCACGCCGACCAACATCCTGATCGGCACCTACGCCGGGCTGAGCTTCAACAATTTCCTGGTGAACCTGACGCCGGGCGTGCTGCTGGCCCAACTGGCGCTGATCGGGTACGTGATCCTGCGCTTCCGGAAAAGCTGGAGCGCCGGTGGGGATGAGGTCTCGGAGACGCTGATGGAGCGGCTGGCCGAGGCCGGGCAGATCACCGAACCGGTCAAGCTGCGCAAGGCGGGGATCGTGTTTGCCGTGATGCTCACCGGGTTCGTGCTGGGGGAGCGGGTGCACCTCACCCCGGCGGTGACGGCGATCGTCGGGGCGGTGGTGATCCTGCTGTGGGTCGCGCCGGACATCGAGACGATGATGCAGTCGGTCGACTGGACGACGCTGATGTTCTTCATCGCGCTGTTCATCCTGGTGGGGGCGCTGCAAGAGGTGGGCCTGCTGAGCATCATCGCCGGGGTGATCAGCCGGGTGGTCGGCGAGAACCTGGTGGTGACGATGCTGGTGCTGGTCTGGTCGTCGGCGCTGCTTTCGGGCGTGATCGCCAACATCCCGTTCACGGCGGCGATGCTGCCCGTGGTGCGATTCCTGAGCCGCACCGTGCCCGGCGCGACCAGCAACGTGCTGTTCTACTGCCTGTCGGTCGGCTCGGCGATGGGGGGCAACAGCACGCTGATCGGGGCGTCGGCCAACATGGTCACGACGGGCATCGCCGAGCGGGCCGGGTTCCGGATCACGTACGTGGACTTCCTGAAGGTGGGGATGCCCGCCACGGCGGTCACGGTGGTGGTGGGGTCGCTGTGGCTGCTGATCCGGTTCGTGCTGGGGGGTGGGTAGGCGGCTTACCCGGTCTTTTTCTTGCGCTTCTTGCCCTGCTTGGTGATCTGGCGTATCTCATCGAAATCGAAGCCCTGTTCCAGGCCCCACTCGACCTTGGGCTTGAGCGCGCCCGTCGGGCAGACGCCCACGCACTGGCCGCAGAACACGCAGGTGGTATCGGGCAGGGCAGCGTCCTGGAAAGTGGTGATGTGGGTGTCAAAGCCGCGCTTGCCATAGCTCAGGGCGTAGGCGAACTGCCCATCCTCGGCGCAAATCTGCACGCAGCGCCAGCACATCACACACTGTGAATAATCGCGCATAAAGAAGGGGTTGTCATCCTTCAGGGGGTACTCGCGCCGCCGACCACCGGCGAAGCGGGTGGTGTCCGCCTCGTAGTCGGCGAGCAGCGATTGCAGCTCCGGCGCTTCGCTCAGGTCGACCGCCGAGTCGAGCATCTCCAGGATCGTGCGGCGGCTGGCCTCGACGCGCTCGCTGCGGGTGTGGACGACCATGCCCGGCGCGCACTCGGCCACGCAGGCGGCCTGCAAGACGCGCGCCCCCTCCACCTCGACCACGCACACCCGGCACACGGCGGGCGGGGTCAACCCGTCGTGGCCTCCATGATGGTGGTGCCGGATGGCACCTGCACCTCGCGCCCGTCTATCGTCAGCGTGATCGTCTGGCTCTCATCCGCCATTGAGATTATCCTCCCTGGGCCGCACGGCGGCGGCCTGCCTGGCCTTTACCTCGCCTAACAACACCCGCTCCGGGTGGGTGTAGATGTTCATGCTGTTGCGCCGAACGTATCCTACCACGGTGACATTCCACTGCTCCGCCAGGGCCACCGAGAGGCTGGTCGGGGAGGTGCGCGAACAGACCAGCGGCACCTCCATGTGGCGCGCCTTGTTGAGCATCTCCGAGCTGACCCGGCCCGTCGTCAGGATGATGGCCCCGCGCGTCGGGATGCCCTGCACGAGGGCCATGCCACGCAGCTTGTCGAGCGTGTTGTGGCGGCCCACATCCTCCGCCGTGAGGAGCAGGCGTTCGCCGTCGCTCAGGGCGGCGGTATGCACGCCCCGCGCCCGGCTGTAGAGATCGGTCGCCTGGTAGAGCCGATCCATCAGCGCCCACAATCCATCAGGGGTGGCGTGGCGGGCAATCGTCGAGGGCAGCGGATCGAACTCGCCGCTCAAGTCCTCGAAGGTCACGCCGCCCCCACAGCCGGAGGTCAGGATCATGCGGCGAGGCAGCTCGAAATCGGCACGCGCCAGCCACACGTCCACACAGCCCCCACTGGGGCAGACGTGCACCGCCCGCACGTCGTCCAGCGAGGTGACGATCCCCTCGTTCGCCAGGAAGCCAAGCGCCAGCGCGTCCTGGTCGCAGGGGGTGCACATCACCGTCGCCAACTCCTGGCCGTTGACGAAGATCGACACGAGCCGCTCCTCGATCACCTCGGCAGGGTGCGTCTCGACGCCGCTCCGCGTGACGACCAGATACGTTCTGCCGGAGGTTCCGTCGCATTCCATCACGGTTTAACCGATCCGCCGCCAGCGCCGGACGGCGCAAAGAGGTCAGGCCAGAGGCGCAGGGCGCTCATCACCGCCATGCCCGCCGTCTGGCCCAGGCCACAGATCGAGGAATCGGTCATCGTCTGGCCGATCAGGCGGAGGCGCTCGGCGTCGCCGGGGCGGGCGCGACCTTCGAGGCCCTGCTCGACGATCTCCATCTGGCGCTGCGTGCCAAGCTGGCAGGGGTAGCACTTGCCGCACGACTCGTGGGCGAAAAAGTGGGCGACCGCGTTCAGCACGCGGCGCAGGTCGATGCTCTGGTTGAAGACAATCAGCGCCCCGGAGCCGACCGACACACCCGCCGCCTGCAAATCCTCGAAGGTGAGCGGCGTATCGAGCTGATCGGGCGTGAGGAAGCCGCCCGCCGCGCCGCCCATCAGGACCGCCTGGGGCGGGCCGTCGAAGCCGCCGCAGTGCCGCTCGACCAGCTCGCGCAGCGTTAACCCAAAGGGGACTTCGACCAGCCCCGGCTGCTTCACGTGGCCGCTGGCGCAGAACAGCTTGAGGCCCACCGAACGCTCCGTCCCCCACGCCCGGAACCAGTCCGGGCCGTTCAGCAGGATGTCGGCCACCACCGCCAGGGTCTCGACGTTGTTGATCGCGGTCGGCCTGCCAAAAAGGCCGTGGGTGGTGGGGAAGGGCGGCTTGACCCGTGGGAAACCGCGCCTGCCCTCGATGGCCTCAAACAGCGCCGTCTCCTCGCCGCAGATGTAGGCCCCCGCGCCGATCCTGATCTCAATATCAAAGTTAAACCCACTCTCGAAGATGCTCCTGCCGAGCAGGCCCGCCGCGCGCGCGGCCTCAACTGCCTCCTGTAATACCGCCGCCGCGTGGGGATACTCGCCCCGCACGAAGAGATAGCCCTCCTCCGCGCCAACCGCGTACCCGGCAATCGCCATGCCCTCGATCACCCGGAAGGGGTCGCCCTCCATCAGCACACGGTCTTTGAAGGTGCCCGGCTCGCTCTCGTCCGCGTTGCACACCACATATTTGGGCGTGCCTTCGGCGGCCCGCGTGAACTCCCACTTCAGGCCGGTGGGGAAGGCCGCCCCGCCGCGCCCCAGCAGCCCCGACGCCTTGATCGTCTCGATCACCTGCCGGGGGGTGAGCGCGGTCAGGGCGTGGTGCAGCCCTTCGAACGCCCCCGCCGCGCGGTGCGCGTCCAGGTCGGTGGGTGGGATCAGGCCGATGTGGCGGGTCACGATCCGTGGATCGCCCGCCAGCCGCAGCGTGGGGGCGGTCCCTTCGCCCCGCAGCAGCCCCTCGACTGCCTCCGGCGCGGCCTGAGCCAGCGCCGTCTCGTCGACCAGCGCGCCGGGGGCCTGGTCGCACAATCCGAGGCAGGTCGCCCGCTCGACGGTGAGCGCGCCGTCGGCGCTCGTCTCGCCGGGGTGGATGCCGCCCGCCGCGCGGCAGGCTGCGTCCAGCGTCTCCTCGCCCCCGGCAACCAGGCACGACGGATCGGTGCAGATGCGCACCACCCGCTCGCCCAGCGGCTGGTCGGAGAACAGCGTGTAGAACTCGACCACACCCTGGATGTCGGCGAGCGGGACGCGCAGCGCCGCCCCGA
>JARRJX010000559.1:0-2531 GCA_037388645.1 Chloroflexota bacterium | reverse complement strand
TCGACGTCGATCTCCACCTCGATCTGCCGGTCTGGCAGGTCGTAGGAATAGGACATCTGGGCAAGCAGCGCCCGCACGTAATCGTTGAAGTTGATCCGCGCCAGGTCGCTCGACTGGTAAAGGTGCTCGTGCACCAGCGCCATCGCCCGGACGCGGTCCCGGCTCTCCTGGAAGAAGCCCTGGGCCGCCTCGCCCAGCGTGTAGCTGGACTGGAGGCTGAGCAGGCTGGAGATCACCTGGAGGTTGTTCTTCACCCGGTGGTGAATCTCCTTCAGCAGCACCTCTTTCTCGCCAAGCGCGGCTTTGATCTCTGCCTCGCTCCGCACCCGCTCGGTGATGTCGTGGGCGATCCCCAGCACCAGGTTCTGAGCCTGAATCCTGACCGGGAAGGTGCTGATCTCGATCTCGACCTGGCTCCCATCCTTCCGGTTGAGCGTAAGCTCGGTCGGCCCGGCACCCTTGCCCAGATCGCTCTGCTCCAGCATGGACAGCGCACCGGGAACCTGGGCAGGCGGCAGCGGGCTCATGCTCAAGAAATGCCTGCCGACAATCTCTTCTCGCCGCGCGCCAATCTGCTCCTCCGCCGCCCGGTTACAATCCAGGATCATGCCTTCCAGGTCGGTCAGGTAGTAGGCATCGGGTGCCAGCTCGAACAGGAGGTAATAGCGCTCCTCGCTCGCGCGCAGCGCTTCCTCCACCTGCTTGCGATGCACGACCTCAAGGTAAACACTCAGCATCCCGCTGACGATCTCCCGGTCGCGTTCCTCAAAGGGGCGGCGCAGATGCTGGTCTTCGAACCGGTTGCCCAGCAGCAGGGCATACTCGGCCTGCTGGTCGAAGGACCACAACAGGTAGGGAGTGCCTGCCGCCTCGCGCAGGCAGTCCAGCAGCGGGTCGGTGTCGCTGTGGGAGTTCAGGTAGTGAAAAGCGCCGGGGGTGGATGGTGGGGTGAATGCGGGCCAGTCGCTGTCCGGGAACCCCAGGAGGTCGTCGCACAGGAAGGCACCTCGCTGCGGCAGATAGCGTAAGAACGCCGCCCGGTCGACGCCCATCTTGCTCAGGATGATGCGCAGGAAGCGCCTGCTGATCTCTTTGAGGGGCGTGTTGGGAACGGCCAGCAGTTGATAGCCCTCCCGGATAAGCTGGACGGTCGTCAGGGCCTGCCGGGCGTCTCGCTGCGCCTGGGTCAGGTCCATCTGCATCGCCAGGATGCGCGCGCCCAGCGCGTCGCACTGCTGGCGGTAGAAGTCGCGCTCCCGCTCCAGGTCGGATTGGCTCAACCGGCACCACCCCCCGTGAACAGGGTCAGCACGCCCGTCCAGTCCAGCGGACGGCTCTGGCCGACCAGCGGCGCGATCTCCACCCCCGAATAAAAGCCCACCAGGGGGAGGTCGGCGGGCAGCGCGTCTTGCAGCACGCTCGCCTCTTCGACGCTCGCCCCGCAAAACGCCGAGCTTCGACCGGCGCAGTCGATGTACAGGGCGAACACCGGCTTCTCCCCGCCCAGCGAGTCGACCAACCGGCTGGTCTGCGCCTTGACGGAGTCAAGCATCAACTGGTTATCGCGCGACATGATCTGCACCTTCGACCCCACCTCGAAATCCGCCTCGAACAGGGTGAGCGAGGCGTCCTCGGCGTTGGCGGCGATGATCAGCCGGTTGACGTAGCACTCCTCGTCGTACGGCGCGAACAGGTCGCCGTGCTTCTGGCCCAGCGTGACGTTCAGCGACAGGTTGTCCGTTTGCCAGTCGTGCTCCCCTTCGCCCAGCATCCGGTGCAGCACGTCCAGCGCGGGCTGGCCGTCCAGCTCGTACACCACCGCCCCCTCGACCCGGGTGATCTCCATGAAGGAGCTGACCGGGATGCAGCCGTGCATGATCGCGGTGTGGGCGCGCAGCGCCTGGGGCAGCACGACCGCCACCACGGCGTGTTTGATCGGCTGGGAGCCGTCGTAGACGAAGCTCTGGGTGAGCTGGAAATCGCTCACCGTCCCGGCCCCGATCAGGGTGACCGACTTGCCCGCCAGACCCGCGTAAATCCCCTCAAGCAGGCGGCTGCCCACGTTCAGGACGGGCGGCGGGCCGGAGCGGATGGAGTCGTAGAAGAGCAGGGCCGTCCCCTCCTCGCTCGCCGCCTCGCACAGCTTCTCGCCCAGCCGCCTGCCCGCCTCTTGCTCGTCCTCGTCCAGGTGGCTCTCGACGACGATGGTCGGCGCGGGCAGGGAGGAGGGGAAGGCGGCCAGAGCGCATTCGTAGCCGGAATACCCGATCGCCTGGTGGGTGATCGTGCCGACGGCGGCCCCACCGACGATCGGCACTTCGCCCAGCCGGGCCTGCAAGGCGTGCAGCATCTCCGCCGGGTCGTGGCGACCCCCGACGAAGGCCAGCGCCCAGCCTATCGACTCGCCCGGCCCCAGCCTGTCGAGCGCCATGCGGGCGGCTTCCCCGGCAGCCTGTATGGTATCCGTGCGATCGCTTGCTCCTATGCTGATCATGGGCGGGTTCCTTATGACAAACAAATGGAGGGCTTGC
>JARRJX010000558.1:0-2531 GCA_037388645.1 Chloroflexota bacterium | reverse complement strand
TGATGCAGGAACTCAACCGCGAGGCCAACACCCTCGGCTCCAAGTCGACAAACGTGGAGCTGACGCGCCTCGCCGTCGACATGAAGGTCCTGATCGAGCAGATGCGCGAACAGGTGCAAAATATTGAATAGCGCGACAACAAGCCCAACATCGGCAACCTCGCAGTGGACGAAGTAAAGCCTGCGCACATCGACGACTGGCTCCAGAAGGTCGTCAAGCGGGGCGCCCCGATTGTGGCGAACGATGTACTTCGCTGGGTCCGGCGGATGTTCGATTACGCCGTTCAGCGCCACATGGTCGAGTACAACGCGGCGGCGGCTTTCTCACTGGCCGATGCAGGGGCAGGAGACTCCGCGGTCACGGATACGGCTGGCACCCTGTACGGCGTCCAGGCCATCGGCCCGGACGGCTCCAAACGGTTCAACACCGGCGCCACCCTCGCCGGCTGCTGCCACCTGATCGGCACCCCTGGCAGGCGGCTCTATCTGTGCGAGGGCTGGCTCGCCCGCGGCAAGGCCCACGTGCTGGCAGGTGCGCCGGGCACCGGCAAGACGTCCGTGGCGCTCGCGCTTGCGGCCACCCTGATTCCGCGGCTCCTCGCCTGCGGTGCTGACCTCTCGCGGATCCACTTCATCGGCTCCGTGACGGAGGAGAACGGACTCCGTGCCTTCGACCCGGCCCAGGACGCGGAACTCCTGCGTGCGTATGCCGCAGGGATGTCGCCGGCCCTAGCACTGCTGATCGTCGATCCAATCCCGACTTTACCCCGTCAAGATCGGCGCAACCCCTTGCCAGCACTGAGTAAGCCGGCAATTTTGGATTTCACGCGGGTGGCTACAGGCTGACCTGCAGCAAGCTCAGTATCTCTTCTTGCTCCGGCGTCGGCGTGCTGTTCTGATAGAACTCAGCACCGTTTACGGTGACTCTGTTCCGGGTAATCTGAGCCAAGCAATCGATCACACCGCGAAATGTCCAGCGCCTCTCTTGTCCCTCTCCATCATTGGCAAACAAGGGCGCTAAGCGTTGCTCCATTTGCCATTGCAGAGTAACCGTTCAGACCCCCCTCCCCAGCGAGACCGCCGGGCAACCAAAAATCAGTGAGTTACGATTGTCGAGGGCGGGATTTCGAGGGGGGTCTGAACGGTTACATTGCAGATAATAGGCCAGCATGCAGAGAAAGACATGACTGCGAATCCGCTCATCATTCTTGTGATAAACGGGACGAATCTCCAATTGAACGGTCTTTAGATTACGAAAGGCGCGCTCTAAAAAGGTCATGCTCTTATAGGCCTTGGCAGCCTCCAGGGTATTCATCTGGTCTTTGTCGACATCGCTCCTGATGATGTATCGTGGTTCCATCTGACATGCAGAGCAGTAGGCCCCAGCCAGCCTTGTGAGATCACACGAGCGTATTCGCATCTCAATTGGAACCACGATAACAACCATCAAATCGCTTTTCTTGTGCGACCTTATCTGCATCAATCGACCAGACCAGGCGGTGCTCACGGGACGTCGCTTTGTCCTGGTCGGCGTCAATGGACCATTGGATGAACTTCCCCATCTTGTATTTTGCCAAAACCTTCCCGACCCGCGCCCCGAGCTGCGCGACGGTGGTGGGGCGTCGATAGGCCGCAATCTCCGCCAGGGCGGTGGCGGTGATATCCAGAAGCCGTTGGCGCGTAGCGCTCTCGCGCTGTGCGGTTTGGGGATTGCGGCATAGGCAATAGCGGCGCGTCGGATCTCCCGGAGCGCTGACCTCATGGATGCTGCGCTCATCAAATAGGTCGAGGTCGATCACCTTTTCCTTGAGCAAGGTCATCATCTCGCCATGGGTCAAGGCGCCGATCGTCTGCAGGTCCTCCTCGTCCTTCAGGGCCTCACTATTACTGCGGGTGATCATCTCGCGATCGCCGACAAAGATGACCTTCTCGATGCCATAATTAGCCTTGATTTCCTGAACCTTAGCGACCACCGTGGTCTCATCTTTGGTATTGCCCGCATAAACTTCGACCCCGACCGGGCAGCCTTGTCCATTACAGATCAGCCCCACAACAATTTGTTCGCACCCCTGCTTGCGATCACGGTTGTAGCCGAAAGTCACGAGCGCGCTGTCTTTGTACTCGCCTTCAAAATAGACGCGCGTGATATCATAGAGCACGAGATGCCCGCCGTTGATGTGGCGCCGGGCGAGGTTTCGCTGAATCGCCCCCTGGCGCTGTAACAGCCGATCCCTCGGCGCATAACAGTGCTCATCCACATCCGGTGACGCCTCGATGCCACAGAGCTCCCACAGGCAGGTATTAGGGTGGTGGTGGCACAAGGAGAGCTTGCTGCCGGCATCGACGAGGCGCGCGACGATCATCGACAGGGTACTGCTCACCCAGGGCTCCGGGCGTGAATAGAGCGCTTGGGGCAGGCCGAGCTGCCTGGCGATCGCCACGATCGCGTAGCTGGCGCCATATTCGCGGCTGTTGAGAATCTTGAACGCCTGCGGTTCATCGACCGGCACGACGCATTCGCGAAACGCCAGC
>JARRJX010000557.1:0-3325 GCA_037388645.1 Chloroflexota bacterium | reverse complement strand
CGAGATCGACAATCTTGAGGTGGGGGAAGGGTTCTCAGGTCGTGTGGTCGAGACCGGGGAGCCACTGGTTGTAAGGGAACTTTCCACCGATTCACGGCTGACGCGTTCAGCGGTTCAAGAGGATGGTTTCAACTCTGTAGCCATCGCGCCGCTGGTTTCGCGCGGCAAGGTCCTGGGGTCCCTGTTTGTGATAACCCGTGATAGTCGTGAGTTCTCACAGCAGGACATCGACCTGTTAACCTCGATTGGGGGCCAGATAGGCGTGGCGGTTGAGAACGCCCAGCTTTTCGAGCAGGCGCAGCAGTTGGCCGTGATGGAAGAACGTCAACGTCTGGCCCGCGACCTGCATGACTCTGTGACGCAGGCGCTTTTCGGCGTGACCATGTATGCCGAGGCGGCTACCCGGCTTCTGTCGTCCGGGGATTCGAACGGGAGCAAGGTCGTCGACCATCTTCGCGAGCTGCAGGCAACCGCGCAGGAGGCGCTGCGCGAGATGAGGCTGCTCATCTTCGAGCTCCGCCCGCCGGTGCTGGAGGAGGAGGGTCTGGTGGCTGCCCTTCAAGCTCGACTGGACACGGTGGAAACACGATCCGGGCTGGAGGTGGAACTCGAAGTCGAAGGCGGTGGCGAGCGGCTGCCCCATGAAATCGAGGCAGGACTATATCGCATCGCCCAGGAGGCGCTGAACAACGTGCTCAAACACGCCGAAGCCCACCGAATCACCGTCTGTTTGCGTCAGGACGAGCGATCCGTGACACTGGAGGTCGCCGACGACGGGGCTGGGTTTGATCAGGCGATTGCGCGCCGACAAAGAGGGCTGGGGCTGCCAGGGATGGAGGAAAGAGCCAGGGAACTTGGGGGACGTCTATCGATTGAAAGCAGCCCTGAAGAGGGGACGAAAGTGAGTGTGGAGGTACGTCGATGACACAGACTATTCGCGTTCTCATTGCCGACGACCACGACATCGTGCGCAAGGGACTGCGCGCTTTGTTGGCGACCGAACCAGACATTGAAGTAGTGGGAGAGGCAGAAGACGGCAAAGAAGCCATCTCCGACGCCGAAGCGCTTCAACCTGACGTGATCTTGATGGTCCTGGTGATGCCGGAAGTGGATGGGATTGAGGCCATCCGCCAGAACACGACCGCCCAGCCAGAGGCGCGCATCCTGGTGCTGACCAGTTTTACAACCGACGATACCGTCTTTCCGGCCATCAAGGCAGGGGCGCTGGGTTATCTATTGAAGGACACAGGCCCGCAGGAGCTGGTGCAGGCCATTCACGAGGTATATCGTGGGGAGTCCTCTCTGCATCCGACGATTGCCCGAAAACTCCTGGAGGAGATATCAGGCTCCCCAGGGCAGCAGGAAACGCGTGAGCCAACTCCAGAAAACGCTGTCGACCCGCTGACGGAGCGTGAGATAGAGGTGCTGCGTCTGGTGGCACAAGGCCGCAGTAATCAGGAAATCGCCGAACAGTTGGTGATCAGCGAGGCGACGGTTCGCACACACGTGAGCCACGTCCTGGGCAAGTTACACCTCGCCAGCCGCACACAGGCCGCCCTGTACGCGCTGCGGGAGGGGCTGGCGTCGCTCGATGACGTTGAAGGGGACGGTGAGCTTCTGTAAATTGTCGCTACAACATTTGTTGTAGACCGGTAAGCAGAACGTGGAGAAGGCCGCCCCGAAGGCGGTCTTTTTGCGTATGGCGAATCAGTGCTTCATGCGATTACAGCCAGGTCTTTCTATGTCATACTGCTGCTAGAGTACGAGATGAACAATGAGGAGAGTAGTTCTCGTGACTGTCTTAAAAAACCTCGAACAGCGGCAGGGTGATGACTTTGCAGAATTAGTTGAATGCTATGAGCGTGACGTATTCAACATGGCATACTGGATGCTCGGCGATGCTGCGGAGGCGGAAGATGCGGCACAAGAAGCTTTCCTGCGGGTCTACGTCAAGCTGTCAAGTTACGATTCGACGCGTTCTTCCTTCAAGACCTGGCTGTTAACGATCACCTCAAATCACTGCATTGATCGACTGCGCAAGCGGCGTGTAACGCTACTGTCCATCGACGAGCCATTATTCTTCCACCCTGCTCTCACCAGCCGCGAAGTTGGACCCGAGCAGGCAGTATTAGCCGATGAGCGCAGTGCGCTGGTGCAAAGTCTGCTGACCAACCTGACCCCCCGTTACAGGGCTGCCGTTGTGCTGCGTTATTGGTATGACATGTCGTACGGAGAAATCGCGAACGTGGAGAAGGGCTGTTCACAGAATGGTCCTTTGTTGTATGGGAAATCAGAGCTTGGTGGGATTACAGTTCGCTCTCCTGCCGCCATACTAAGAGCAAGTAACTGAGCGGGGTGCATCAATTTGAAGGAGTTGAGTGATGTCGAAAAAACCAACAATCACCAACATATTACTCATCCTGCTGTTATCGACTGTCCTGATCACAGCATGCAGCGCCCCGCAAACCCCGACCCTATCCGTGCCGGATGGAGCACAGGCCGGGGACCTTGTAGACCTCGAACCATGCACGTTCACCTTATTAAAAGAGGAACATGCCGCCGATTGTGGAACGCTGATCGTCCCTGAGAATCGCTCTGACCCTGATACCCGGTTGATCGCCCTGCCGGTGACCCGCCTCAAAGCTGCGAGCGACACTCCAGCAGAGCCGGTCTTCTGGCTTGATGGTGGCCCTGGCCACGAGAATATCATGGGCTATCCACTGGATGGACTGACGGGAAATCACGACTTCGTGATGGTCGGGTATCGCGGCGTTGAAGGGCAGGTTGTCCTTGAATGCCCTGAGGTCAGCCAGGCAATTCGCAAGGCACCTGGAACCGTGTTAAGTCCTGCGTCACTTGCAGCCTATACCGCTGGAGCGGCTCAATGCGCGGAACGACTGGAATCCGAAGAGATAGACCTCGCCGGGTATACCTTAACCGAAACCGTCGATGACGTTGAAGCCGCTCGCAAGGCCCTCGGATACGACAGGATCAACCTGTATGGCGACAGCTACGGTAGCCGCCTCCAAATGATTTACGTGTGGCGCTACCCGGAGAACCTGAACCGCGTCATCATGGTGTCCGTCAATCCGCCTGGGCACTTCATCTGGGACCCCGCCGTGACCGATGCCCAGATCGCAGACTACGGGGAGCTCTGCGCGAAAGATGCCGCGTGCAGTGCTCGCACCGACGACCTCGTAGCAACCATGCGTGAAGTCAAAGAAAATATGCCTGATCGCTGGATGGGTATCGCCATCGATAAAGATGCTATCCAGCTTCTGACCTACTTTATGTGTGTTGAATCAATCCAGCCGCCAGACTCTTC
>JARRJX010000556.1:2551-3637 GCA_037388645.1 Chloroflexota bacterium | reverse complement strand
GCAATAACGCTAAAACGGCCAGGGCGGCGATAATCAATTGCGGACGAAGAACCCAGATTGAGTCCGTATCACGTTGGGGCGAGATATATCTCGCCCCTACAGCCCGATCAGGCGGGCTTGAATTTGTTTCTCCACGACGTTCCATACGTTCGATCCTCACTTCGCACCGGCGGTGGGCAGCGGCGCGGCGTAACCCGCCTGGTGGACGGCGCTGCGCTGCTCGCGGGGGTTGGGCCAGGCGGCGATCAACGCGCCCAGCATGATGATCAGCCCGCCGCCCCACACCCAGTTGACAAGCGGATTGTAGTAGACTTTAAAGGTCGCGCCACCCAGGCCAACCTGCTCCCAGGTGACGAGCAGCACGTAAAAGTCGTCGCCGACCAGGCTGCTGTAGGTGCCGGGGATGCTCATCGGCTGGCCGTTGGGGTAGCTATCGATGCGCGGCTGGAGGTGGGCGACCTCGCGGCCATTGTGAAAGACGGTGGTCTGGGCGCGCATCACCGCGCGGCCATCGGTGGCGACGAAGCGCTCAAGCTGGTCGAATTCGAGCACGTAATCGCCCAGGGTGATGGTCTGGCCGGGGGTGAGCGCCTGCTGAGTCTCCAACTGGGAAACGTGGCTGGCAATCACGCCAATCGCCAGAATGACGACGCCCAGGTGGATCATATAGCCACCGTAGCGGCGCTGGTTGCGGCTGAAGAGCGTCCCAATCGCGCCGAGGTAGTTCTCGCCGTGGGTGCGGACGCGGGCAATCGCCCCACGATGGTACTCGAACAGGGTGACCAGCAGAGCGAAAACCCCCAGCCCGAAGCCGAGCAGCGCGCCAGGGAGGCGCACGGCCAGCAGGAAGAGCACGACCACCGCCACGATGGTGATGCCAACCGGCCAGAGCATCGCGCGGCCCAGGCGCTTGAAGCTGGCGCGCTTCCAGGCGACGAGCGGGGCGACGCCCATCAACAGGATCAGACCGGCGAAGAGCGGCGTGGTGGTCGCCTCGTAATAACCGGGGCCGACCGAGCTACGCTCGACGGTGGGCACCGCGCCCGCTAACAACTCGGTGAAGACCGGCCAGTAGGTGCCCAGGGC
>JARRJX010000556.1:0-2536 GCA_037388645.1 Chloroflexota bacterium | reverse complement strand
AGCAGGTTGTTCAGCAGGAAAAACGTCTCACGCGAGAGCAGGCTGTCGAGCTGGTTTTCGGCGGCCAGGTCGTCCCAACGGCGGATCAGGAGCGCGACGCTGATGATCATCGCCGCCACGAGGAACAGGAAGAACAGGGGGCCGATCGCGCTCTGGGCAAAGGAGTGGACGGAGCTGACGAACCCGGAGCGGGTGGCAAAGGTGCCGAGCACGACCTGCAAATAGGTGAGCATGATCAGCACCATGTTCCAGCGCTTGAGCATGCCGCGCTTCTCCTGGATCATGACTGAGTGGAGGAAGGCGGTGCCGGTCAGCCAGGGCATGAAGGCGGCGTTCTCGACGGGGTCCCAGCCCCAGTAGCCGCCCCAACCGAGCACGTCGTAGGCCCACCAGCCGCCCAGGATCAGGCCGATGCTGAGGAACATCCAGGCGATCAGCGTCCAGCGGCGGGTGGCCCTGATCCAGCTATCGCTGACCTCGCCCGTCGCCAGGGCGGCCATGCCGAACGAATAGGGAATGACGAAGCCGGTGAAGCCGAGATAGAGCATGGGGGGGTGGATGATCATGCCGGGGTGGCGGAGGAGCGGGTTCAGGCCGTTGCCGTTGGCGGGGGCGACCGCTATCGCGCCACGCGGCGCAGCGAGCGGCACCAGACCGTTCACCAGCGTGCCGAGCAGCCCAGGCACCTTCCCGGCCAGGCTAGAGATAGCCGCGGCGACGCCGCTCAAGAGGCCGGGGCCGAACATCGCCGGGGTGGGCGTGCCTCCGACGCTCTGGTAGAAGGTGGCGAACGGGTTCTCCCAGAAGGTGACGAGCAGAATGAAGAAAGCCAGCGTGCCGGAGGTGGCGGCGACGACGTAGGGCATCAGCCTGTGCTCGCGCTTCCAGTTGCGGAGCATCGCCACCGTCGTATAGGTGCTCATCAGCCAGCCCCAGAACAGCAGCGACCCCGCCTGCCCGCCCCACAAGGCGGTCACCTTGAGGTAGGTCGGCATGGAGAGGTCGGTCACGCTCCAGACGTACTCGACGCTGAAATCGCCGCGCACCATCAGGCTGATCAGGGTGAGGGCGGCGGCGGTGAGCAGCGGCCAGACGACTATCGTCGCGTTGCGGGCGCTCTCGACCAACGCCTCGTTGCCGTTGCGCGCGCCGATCAGCGAGGCGACCAGCGCGTAGAGCGTGCTGGCGAGCGCCAGGAAGAGAAAGATCACACCCAGTTGTGCATTCATGTGGACTCGATCCTAAACCGACTCACAGGCGGACGGGGGGAGCGTTTTAGCATTTCAGCATCTCAGCCTGTCAGCATTTCAGCTATTCAGTTCTGGATGCAGAGGTCGACGTTACTGGACTTCGGCGCTGACCTGATCGGGCACGGCCTGGTCGTAGCGAGTCGGGCACTTGAGCAGCAGCTCGTCGGCGTAGAACACGCCATCGTCGCCCATCTTGCCGGTGACAATCGCCTGGGCCTCGTTCTGAAGCAGGTCGGGCATCGGCTCGTCGTAGAGCACGACCTGGATGCGGGAGGCGTTCGGGTTGGAGACGGCTTCGTGCAGGACCTCGGCCAGCCCGCCCTCATCCTGAATCTCGGCGGCGGACGCCGGGACGTTGGCTACCTCGAAGCTCAACTCATGCCCATCGTACTGGATCGTATCGCCGATGACCGCCCCGGAGATGCGCACATTTCGCCCGGCCAGCTCGGACTGGCGGGCGTTCAGCTCGTCGATGGTGATGAAATACTGCTGGGAGCTGACCAGGTTGGTGACGATCAGGTAGACGACGGCGGCCAGCAGGATCACCCCACCCACGATGAACTTGGCGCGCCCGGCGGGGCGTGCGGGGGGCGCGAAGGATGGTTGATTCTGTGCAGCGGTTTCAGCCATGTGTATCCCCTCAAGGAAACTGGTTAACCGGATATCCGGATTGCATCACGTTCCCAATAATAATACCAAGAGAGTCCGATTTCAAAGAATAACGTCTGCCACGGATCGGTGGGTGACAGACGTCATATTCATGTCTGTGATTGTACCGTGCGGCACAGGTGACTTCAATCACCCCCCTGCCCCGTGCGCGCCTCCTTCCGATGGGTCGAGCAGGGCGATCAGGCCGAGCGCGCCCATGTTGGCGAAGAGCAGCGGGGCGAGGAAGGGCGCGCCCCGGATGAAACGCTCGGCCACGAAGACCCCGCCCGCGGTCAGGTCGTCCTGGACATGGAGGACGGCCCCGACCACGCCGACCACGATAAGGAGGAGCATGGCGAGGGCGTAGGAGATCAGGTCGGCGCGGGTGGGCTTTTCCAGCGCGCCGAGCGTGACGGCGACGGCGGTGCCGATCACCCCGGCGATGGTGGGCACCCAGAGCCAGGGATTCTCGAAGTTGGTGCGGGCGTGGTCGAGCACGCTGCTGATGACGGTGGCAAGCGACCCCATGCCGACGATGAAGAAGTAGGCCCTGGTCTTGCTATAGGGCAGGCTGAGACGCCGCCCGCCGAGCAGGAGCAGCACGCCGCTGTCGGGTGGGGACTCGACCCAGGCGGCGC
>JARRJX010000555.1:0-2537 GCA_037388645.1 Chloroflexota bacterium | reverse complement strand
CCATCGCCCGCCGAGATCGTCTGCCGCCTGGCTGCCACCCACCTGATGTACGCCACCGTGACCGCGCACAACTACTGGTACGTGGACGACTTCGAAAGCTGGACGAACACCTGGGAGCGGGCGACCGAGTACTTCGCCGCGAAGACCGAGGCGGCGCTCGACCTGCTGCGCCCGCTGCCGGATTCGGTGCTGATGGAGAAGCGGCACAAGCTGGACGGCAACCCGCCCACCTCGGCCTGGCGCTTCCTGATGGCGATGCTGGACGCCGAGATCAGCGGGCGCATGCAGCTGGATAACTACCTGATGCTGCTCAACGTACACCGCCCCAGCCTGAGCAGCTTCACGCTCGAATCGGTGCGTGAGGCGCTCGCCCAGATGAAGGAACATTGAACCCGGAGGCCGGATCGACCGGCAAAGACCGGCAGAGGACAAGGAGAAAGAGACGACCATGGGTGACGACGCATACGATTGGCCTGCCATCATTCGAGCCGCCGCAGTTATCGTGATCATCACCGGGGCATTCGGCCTGATCGTGCCGGTGGTGGGTGCGCTGGCGGTAGGCCCCTGGGACACGCTGAAAATCTCCGGGAGCGATATCTACATCTTTGCTTTCTGGGCGATCGCGTGGGGGTTGACCATCTGGCAGAGCCAATGGGTGAAGAACCAGGTCGGCCAGGACAGCATCATCAACGACATGCTGGTCACGGTGGCGATTGTGGCGGTGGCGCTGATCATCATCCGGCTGATCGTCTGGGTGATCTACGACCCGATCAAGTATGATCCGGCCACCTATAATCCCGCCAACCTCGACTACCGGGGGCCGATCACGGCCATCGACGCCGGAGGGGCGCTGCTGCTGGCCGTCGTCGCTTTGATCGGCGCGCGCATCAACCAGGACTAACCGCGCGCCGCTGCCAACAAACTGGATTTCACCCCAATCACCGTGAGGTTGGCTCAGGTAGCGGTTAGGCCGCATGCCCTTCCTGGTTCTCGATTTCTAACACCTGCACCGGGATGTTCGTTTTCTGTTCGATCTCGCTGACCAGTGAGCGGAATCGCTCCTTGCCGAAGACGGTACTCTCCGCCGTTGGCCTGCCCAGCATGATCAAGTCGATCTCTTCTTCCTGCCCAACCTGGATCAATTGGTCGATTAACTCCCCTGTGCGGACGATCGCCCTGGCGCGAACACCGGCCCGAAACGCCTGTTCCTGGGCGGTAGTTTGCAGGTAGGCCAGCATTTTTTCCATCTGATCGTCAATGCTGATCACGATCGGGGTGGCGACCTTTTGTAGGACTTGAGGGTCAAATACGTAAAGGAAGATCAGGTGCGCATCCCTGGCCTGGGCCAACGCGATTGCTTTCTGATGGGCGGGCTGACTGGCCTCCCCACCTCGCGTTGCGCAGAGGATTCGGGGTGAGGTTTTTCCCGTCGCTGGTATGTCCAAGGGAGACCTCAACCGCGCCAGGACGTACCTGCCAACACCCACCAGAGCGGCGACCAGTCCGACGGCCCCGCCTACCCACAACAAGGTCATAAAGCCCCAGCCCTCGGCCCTGGCGATCTGATAGACGATAAAGCATACATACGATGCCACCAGGTAGGCCCCAATGACACGGTTGATCGTTCTGGCCCGGCCCAGCCACCGGAAATCCATCAGCAGGATTGCCAACAGCGACAGGTTCATAAAGTTCATGAATGCCAGGCTCAGGATGGCTGTTTCGCCTATGGGCAGCGGGGTGATTAGCGCAGGCAGCCCCAGCCCAAACAGCAAATTAAACAGGTTGCTGCCAAAGGCGGTTCCCAGCACCAGGTCCGCCTGCCCCCGGCGTGCGGCCTGGATCGATGAGGCGATCTCTGGCAGCGACGTGCCTGGCCCGATGATCACCAGGCCGATGATGAAGCGGGGGATGCTCAGTGCCGTCGCTACCGCAGTGCAGTTCATGACCAACACTCTTGCAGCAAGCACCAGCAGGGTCAGCCCTCCACCCGTTGCCAACAGCGCCTGGCTGAGTGACAGTTTCAGAGCAGTGGGATGTGAGATCTCCTCCATGACTGTTGTCTCAACCAGCAGGACGCTGCGCTGTTGTCTTGCCTTGGAATACTGAATGATTAAGGCGATCGCTGCCAGGAACAGGATCAGCATCAGCCCGGCCTCAACGCGCCCGATCAAGCGGTCAACGACCAGGGCGGTGACCAGGCCCGTTGCCGTAAAATAGAGGGGGACATCCTTTTCCAGCGCGTTCTGTGGGACAACGATCAGTCCGGCGACCAACGCCGACATCCCCAGCTCGATCCCAAAATTGACCAGATTAGAGCCGAGAATATTCCCGACAATCGTCGCGGTATCCGCTTTACTGAACACAATTGCGAGGTTGATCGCCAGCTCGGCAGACGAAGTGCCAACGGCAACGATCGTCGCGCCGATCACCAGGGGACTGATCTGAAATTCGTGTGCGATGTGGACTGCGCCATCGACCAGGAAGTGGGATGCCCGCGTGACGACGTACAGCATGCCAAAGACCAGCAGGACGTTAAC
>JARRJX010000554.1:0-2540 GCA_037388645.1 Chloroflexota bacterium | reverse complement strand
GCTCCTCGACGCGCCGGGCCAGCGCCTCGTCGGTCATCGTGAACAGCCGCGCGTTCTCGATCGCAACCGCTGCCTGCGCGCTGAAGGCGGACAGCATCTCCAGGTCGTCCTCGTCGAACACCCCACTTCGCAAAGGGTTATCCACGTAGATCACCCCGATGATCTTGCCCCGCGCCCGCAGCGGCACGCACTGGATCGAGCGGAGCTGGTGCACCACCACGCTGTCCTTCCCGGAGAAGCGCGGGTCGTTGCTCGCGTTGTTCGTCACCACCTGCTCGCCCGTCTCGGCCACCAGCCTGATCACGCTCCGGCTGAAGGCGAACTCCTCCTTGCTCAGCGTCTCCTGCGCCAGGTCGCGCGCCGCCTTCACCTCAAGCTCGTCGTTCTCGTCCAGCAGCATCAGGAAGCCGCGCTCCGCGCCGGTCAGCTTGATGATCGCGTCCATCACCTGGTTGAGCACCTCGTCGGTGTCCAGCGACGACCCGACCACCCGGCTGACCTCGTACAGCGCCGCCAGCCGGGCCTGCTGGTCGTCCTTTCGCTCCATGGAGAGCGTTTCCAGCAGGTCGCTCAGGTTCTCAAGCTGGCTTGTCCAGAAGTCGCGTTCCTGGGCGATCAGCCCGGCGTTGAGCTGGCTCTTCATCAGCGCCAGCGTCTGGCGCGCGTCCGCCAGCGAGGCAGTGATCTGCTGCCTGCTTGGGAGGGAGATGTCTGTCACGGTGTGTCCCTTCGTGCCTGGCACATTGTTTGCTTCAGTCCGGTCGCTTTCGTTGAGGTACGGCCCTGATAGGGATAAGTTCGCCGCTCAATTCCGGGTGTTAATCATACCAGGAGTCTGCCGGTTCAGACACTAAACTTAGGTGCTATTTCTGCCACTTGGTACGAAAGTGGTAGTTGTGCCTGTCCGGGCGCGTTGCTAGAGCCGTTCCTAAGCATGCACCCTTTTTGCCCTTTTCGCCAGCCAGCGCCGGTCGGATCGTGCCGGGCGCTGCGTTGAGGGGGCGGCCATGGCTAACTGAGTGTCTGGCCGTAAATCGGCGGGACGGTGTCGTCTTGTCCCACTCCCAGATGAGCGTGGTTTTCACGTTAGGAGAGTGGGTAGAGTGGCCGTGCTAATCGATCGTCAGGGGATGGCGGCGACGATCTCCCGGTATTCGTCCTCCGTGAAGGCCCGCAGCGTCTCGGTGCTGACCGCCCCGGCAGAGGCGATCGCCAGCATGGTGGCGGCGTAGACTTCGTCGCTGGGCGCTTCGCTGATCGAGACCGCGTCGTACTGGCCCATCGTGAGGTAGAAGGCGTGCATCACCCCACCGGCGGCCCGGATCGCTGCTTTGGCCTGTTCCAACCGGGACGGGCTGTCCTTCATATTCTGTATGCCTTGCTGAGTGTACTTGATCAGCGTGATATAGACGGGCATTGTGTCCTCCCTTTCCCATGCCCGCTGCCCCTCAATCGTATTATACGACGCTTACCCCCCGCGCAAAATCACCCCATCCAACATCGTATTCGAATCTTGAAACAGAGAATTGACAGCAAAAGTCCCTCGCCCTGAACAAGGAGCCTGCGAAAGCAGCTCCCGGAGAGTGGATTTAGGGTGAGGGCTTTTGCTGATCGCTATCAGCTTATCTCAATACGTCCCAGGCGGCGGTGGTGGCGGCGGATACCCCCCGCTCGACCGCGCAGGCGATGGCTTGATCCCGAACCACTCCTGGAGCACGTCGTCCATCACGTTGAAGTAGAACCACAGCCCGGCGGTCACCCCCACCAGGGCGAACAGCAGGAACCACAGGAAGCGCACGTTCGACTCCTGGAACGAGTCCAGGAAGCCGCTCTGCGGGTTGAGCAGCGCGTGGTTGAACAGGAAGGCCACCGGCACGAACAGGATCGCCCACCCGATCTTGCTCCACTTGAAGATCGTCTGCCCGTCGGTGTAGGCCAGCGGGATCATCTCGAAGAACATCGTCTCCAGCGCCACCAGGAACACGGCCAGGCTCAGGTTCTGCCCCGCCCCCAGCAGCCCGGCAGCGATCTCCACCACCCGCGCGTTGAAGGGCACGTCCAGCAGCGAGAGCACCGCCCCGCTCAGCACCCAGCCCGCCCCGCCGATCAGTGCCAGCAGCGCCAGCGTGGCGAACGCGATTGCCACCTCGCGCCGCGCCCCCTGGCTGCCCTCCGGCAGGTCCATGTCCGCCCCGCCCGGCGTCCCGAACACGATTCCGGGGTGCAGCACCAGCAGCCGCGAGGCCACCACTGTGGCGAAGGCCACCAGCAGATTGACCGGGTACAGGTTGAAGCTGGAGCGCGTGTGCCACAGGCGGCCCAGGAAGCGCCGGGCCACGTCCCCGGCGAAGCTCACCAGCCCCACGCTGACCGCCATCGTCATCGCCAGGAACACCCCGTCCCGGCTGAAGATCGACGTGCCCGCTTGCAGGAAGGCGAAGAGGATCCCGTACAGCGCGATGATCGCCACGATCAGCGGCAGCGTCAGGCAGCCGCGCCGGACGCCCCGGCTCGTCCCCCAGCGGAACGCCCGCCCGATC
>JARRJX010000553.1:0-5931 GCA_037388645.1 Chloroflexota bacterium | reverse complement strand
CGGCGGGCCTGGACAGGCGGGAGAGCAGGGCCGACCCAGATTACATATCGCGCTCAGGTCTTGGCCAGGGCGGTGAGGGCCTCTTGCAGCGTCGAATAAATGTTGAACAGCTCGTGAAAGCCCGATAGCCGCAGCACGTCCATCACCCGCTCGCTGGGCGCGGTCAGGATCAGGTTCCCCCCACCCTGACGCATCATCTTGCCCTTGACGAGCAGCATCGCCATGCCGGATGAGGAGATGAATTTCACGTCGGCCAGGTTGACGATCACCGTGCCCGACCGGTTGCCGATCACGTTCGAAAACGAGTCCTGGATCATCTGCGTGCCCATCGAGTCCAGGTCGCCGTGGATGTGAACCACCTTCACACTGTCCGGGCGCTCTTCAAGCGTAAGAGTTGTGGGTTCATTCATCAGGGTTATACTTCCCAGGTAGCTGTCAATGACAGTAGTATAATGACGTTAAGATGTTCGTACAAAAACGCCGACCGGCGGAACGACGGCAAGAATTCATTCATCATACTCGGCGCGGAGCGGTTGTCAAACGCAGCGGTTGATAACCACCCGGACAGCCGGGGAGCGTGTGGTGGCAGGCCATCTCGCTCAGGAGGAAACAGGCATGACCCAGGCATTCGACGAAATCATGAAGCGGATTGAATCGGCAGGCTCGATCTCAAACGACGAAGCGGAGAAGCTGATCGCCCAGCACGGGCCGCTGACCGACGAGGAGAAGAAGCGGCTGGCCGAATCGCTGAAAAAGGCGGAATCGAAAGACGAGGAGGAAGCGGCGGTCGAGAAGAATGCCGAGCCGGACGCCGAAGAGAGCGCGGACGTGACGATGGAAGAGTACCTTAACGCGCTGGCAACGCTGGATTCCTCCGACGTCAACGACGAGGAGAAAGCCCGCGCCACCAGGCTCAAAGATCGGTTCGAGAGCCAGTAGGCCGCCCCAGGGTGGCGCAGCGTCGCCGGTCGATCCCGTCACTTATTCGGCGATCTGCGAGGTTTCCTGGACGATCCCGATGTCGGCGGCTGGCTCCTGGGGCAGCACGATCCACAACACCAGATAGACCAGCGCCCCGCCCCAGCCGAACCAGAACAGGAGGAAAAACACCACCCGGATGACGGTGGAATCGATGTTGAAGTAGTCCCCCAGGCCGCCGCACACCCCGCCAAACCAGCGGTCTGTCGTGGAGCGCATCAATCTTTTTTCTTGAGCCATTTAAATGACATCCTTATTGGCTGGCTGCACCCGTCGATATGCAAACCGGCTCCCGTAGAGACAAAATCCTGGAGAAACCTGGATTTTGAGGTTTGCCACTCACTATAGGCAAACCCCCTGGGGCGGGCAGGGTTGCGCAACGCGCCGCGCCAGCCGATTTTGAAACCGGGGGACGATCGGGTATGCTGTGGGCATAGACTGCGATGGCAAGAAGCATTCGAGCGCGTGGAGCAGGCCAATGTCAACATTACCGGTGGGGCACATCGTCGGCGGCTGCCGGGTGATCCGGTCGTTGGGGCGGGGCGGGATGTCCAGCATCTACCTCGCCCATCAGGAGTCGGTTGACCGTGATGTGGTGCTGAAAGTGCTGCCCGACAGCCTGACCGGCGACCCGACTTTCATGGCCCGCTTCTCCACCGAGGTCGCCACCACCGTCCGCCTCCAGCACCCCCACATCGTGCCCATTTACGACTACGGCGAGCAGGATGGCCTGCCCTACATCGTCATGGCCTACCTGCCCGGCGGCTCGGTCGACGACCTGATCGTGGAGGGGCCGCTCTCCCTCGAAGAGACGGCCAGGATCGTCGGCCAGGTTGGCGAGGCGCTCGACTACGCCCACGAGATGGGGGTCATCCACCGCGACATCAAGCCCGCCAACATCCTGCTCGACGGCAAGCACAACGCGATCCTCACCGATTTCGGCATCGCCAAGGTGATCGCCAACACGCTCGACCTCACCGAAGAAGACAAGATCGTCGGCACGATCTCCTACCTCGCCCCTGAGCTGATCATGCCCAACAACACCATCACCCCCGCCGTCGACATCTACGCGCTGGGCATCACCCTCTACCAGATTCTCACCGCCAGGCTGCCCTTTGACAGCCAGACCTCGGCCCAGATGATGTGGTGCCACGTCAACGAGCCTGCCCCCCTCATCACCGACCTCCGCCCCGATCTCCCCCCCGCCCTCGATGCCCTGGTGCAGGGAGCGATGGCGAAATCGTCGGCGAACCGCATTCAGACCGCTGCCGAGCTGGCCGAAGGGTTGAACGACATCGTATCGGGGAACGTCGATGCTCGACCGGGTCGTCAAGATCGTCCGCCCGGATGGTGGCACCGGGAGCGGCCTTTACCTGCCCGGCGAGCAGGTGCTCACCACCCTTCACGTCGTCGACGGCTCGCCGGGGATTTACGTCCGCTTTCGGAATGGGGAGCAGGTCGAGGCCGACGTGCTGGCCGTCGACCTCTCAAAGGATTTGGCCCTGCTGTCGCTCCGCGCAGCCCCCGACACCGCCGGGGCAGCCGGGTTCTCCGTGATAGCTGCGCCGCCCAATCCGGGAGCGGCGCTGGTCGCCATCGGCCACCCGCTCGGCCTGGATTGGGCCGTCACCGGCGGCCACTACAACGGGCTGCGCCAGCCCGGCAGCGAGCCGCTGCCCCGCCTGGGGATCACCCTGGGCGTCCCCCTGGTTCAGGTCGACGTGACGATCAACGCGGGCAACTCCGGCGGGCCGGTCATCGACGCCGAAGGCCGCCTGGTGGGCCTGGCCGATAGCATCATCAACCCCGCCGTCGCGAACAACATCGGCTTCGCGATCTACGCTCCCGCCGCCTGGGAGTTCTGGCAGGCGAGCCGGGAGGCCGGGGAGCCGCTGGTCGCCTTCGACTGCAAGCACCATCACCCGGCGGGCACAACCTACTGCCCGCGAACGGGCAGGCCGGTCGTCCCTGCCGCGCCGGTCCCGATGCCCACCGCCGAATCGATCCCCTACACCTGCGGCCACCGGCACCCGCCAGGGCTTCAATTCTGCCCCCTGATCGGCAAGCCGATCCTGCCCGATTCCGGCGAGCTGGCCGAGCCGGTCTACACTCAGGTCAGCAACAGGGCCGCCTTCGACGAGTACACCTGCACCAACTGCGGCACCCGCTTCGAGGCGTCCCTCGGCTACTGCCCTCAGTGCGGCAAACCCATCTCATCCTGACCAATCATTAGAGCGGTCAGGCTTCCGGCAAGCGGCTTATATTTCCAGCCCTGATAGGAAGAACGAAACGACTACCCAATCCGGCCTGATGTGGCTATAATAGCGGGCCTGGAGCGGTAGCATAGTCTGGCCTAATGCGCGCGCCTGGAGAGCGCGTGGGGCCGATGGCCCCCGTGGGTTCAAATCCCACGTGATGCGTCGGAAGGTGACGTCCGGGCAGGTGACGATGCCGCCCTCGTCCAGGTCGGCCCCCAGGTTGTATACGTACCCATCCTCGTTGAAGGTCAGCAGCGAGAAAAACGCGCCCTGGAACTCGCCCGCCTCGTTATACATCGGGATCGTGTAGGTCCACTGGTCGGGGCCGAGGTGGCTCATCTCCCATTCCGCCGCGTAACCATCCCCCTTGAAGGCGAAGGTCATCGTGTTCTCGTCCAGGAACGTGAACGACGACCGCTCGATCACCGGCCTTTCGCAGGCGCAGCCTTCCGGGGCCATCACGCAGCTATACCCGCTGTAGACCGCCTCGCCGAAGCGGGCCGCCGAGATTTCGTTCCTGGTCAGGCCGCCGGGCAGGCCGAACTGGAGCGAATCGACCGTCGGCGCGGCTTCGGGCGTGGTCGCCTGGGCGGGGGAGGGAGTCGGCAGCGGCAGGTCGACCGCCGCCGTCGCGCTGGGAACACTTTGTTCGGGGGCGGCTGGCTCGCTCGATGGTTCCGGGTCGGGGGCGCGGCAGCCTATCAACAACACGACTGCCAGCACAAGCACGCTGATTCTGATAAGACGGTTATCGGGCTGCCCTGTCATGCTCACCTCAATAGTTGATTTGCTTGAAACCCGCTAGAGAGTAGCACAGATGGTACGCCCCTACAAGATGCCTGATTGCTCGCCAGCCCCGGCCAGAGCCGAAGCGTATCGTGAGAGGCGGGGTTATTCCAATCGGCACCACGGGGCTTCGCCGCGATCTTTTTTGATGTGAGTTGAACCCGTGTTATCATTACGCGTTGGTTTTCGGTTTAGGTAAGTCCGTGGAAGAGTCAGAGATGGCAGGATCGCGTTACGCCTGCAAAAGGTTCGAGACGAACCCACATATCAGTAGAGAAGATGTCCTTACGTGGCGCGCTAGGCGGCAGCCTGTTGGTGATATGCCGCTGCCTGTCTTGAGGTCCCTCCCCACCCGCCGTCTGATAGGCGCTGAGGGAGACGCCAGCGTAAGTCCTTGCACAATGGCTGGGCCTGGTTGATGCACCGTTAGCCACACCGAACTTTGGGGTCAGCGGGCCGTCGTCATTGCGCGACGGCCCGTTTTTGTTTTGCTGCCTGCACCCCCGCGTCTGGGCGGATGGTCAGGAGGTCGTGATGTACAATCCACAATACAACCGAATCGTATGCCCTTACTGCCTGACCCCGATGCGTCCGTTCGGTGGGCGTCTGACGCCGGGCTTCGCCGACGTGCCGGAAGTCTTCCTGTGCGTCGAGTGCGGCTACTCGGTTGACCTCCGTCTGGCGGTGGCCGAGGCGCTGATCCAGCACGCCGTGATCCAGCGCCGCGCCCAGAACGCCCAGCGTAACGCAGGGATTATCCCGAATGGCAACGGCACGAACGGTAAGCGCGGGCCGCTGCGTCGCATCCGGGGGCAGGTGGTCCGGTCCCTGATCAGAATGCTCGATGAAGGGGCCTGATAGGGTCTCTGGCGCAAGCCAGCTTACACAATCATCCTGCCGCCCGGCGCAAGCGGGCAGCAGGCAGCAGTGACCTGAGCCACCAGCCACACAGGCTGGTGGCTTTTTCCCCCATTGTTCAGCCCATTGACACCAACCGCCCTATCCGATACTATTTCAACACAGGGCTGGGTCCTGCGCGGCGGGTGCCGTCGAACCTGGTCAGGTCCGAGAGGAAGCAGCCATAAGGCGTGTCATCCGGGTGCCGCAGGGTTGCCTGGCCCTTCTCGTCCTCCCATCAGCCACTGGCGTCCCAATTCCAGGCTGAGCAAGGCGGGACCATCCGAACGGAGGCCAAGGAGTCGTTTGTCCGATCGTCATCTCCCCATGCCTGGGGAGAAGTCCGTCACCGTCTACCGCCCCACCAATCACCGAATCAAAAATCCGTGGCGGGAAGTTCATCCAGGCAGTGTCTGGCGCATGCTGCCCCTGACGCTCGTGCTCGGCCTGCTGGCCGCGGCCTACCTGGTATGGCGGGTCTCCGGCACGCCGGTCACCATGGTCGTCAACGGGCAGTCGGTTGATCTGCGCCTGCACCGCGCCACGGTCGCCGGGGCGCTGAGCCGGGTGGGCGTGGACGCGGGCGAGGCGCTGTTCGTCGACCCCGCGCCGGAGACGGCCTTACACGGAGGCATGGTCGTGACCGTCACCACGGTGAAACCGGTCGTCGTGCGCGCCGATGGTCACGTATACCGCGCCGCCGGGCCGCTGGCCGATCCACCCTCCATCGCCGCTCGCCTGGGCATCCCCCTTGCGCCGGGCGATGTCGTCGCCGTCGAGCGCGCCGTCCGCACCTCCCCCGTTGGCAGCGAAGAGGCCGCCCTGCCCCGCCAGGTGGCCGTCCACCGCGCGCACCATCTGACGCTGAACGAAATGGCAGCGCCGGGCGGCGAGCTGCGGCAGGTCGAATTCGAGTCGGCGGCGGCGACGGTGGGCGAGGCGCTGGCCGGGGCGGGCGTCGAGCTGTACGAGTCCGACCGGGTATCCCCGCCGTTGAGCACGCCGCTTTCCG
>JARRJX010000552.1:0-2544 GCA_037388645.1 Chloroflexota bacterium | reverse complement strand
GCATCAATGGGTTGGCGGCGTTCAGATGGAGTATTCCGTAGTTAGCGCCCTGGTCGGGTGCGCGCGTCTTGTAGAAAGATTCGACCAGGTCGGCCACTTTGCCGCTCAGCTCCCCGCTCTGCATCAGAGCCTTGGTTCGGGCAAGGTCTTCGCTGCCCGGCGGAAAGAACAGGATCGCCGGGATGCTCTCCGGCTTGAACCGGGCAACCCGCACCGGGATGCCCTGCTCAGCGTAGTAGTCGGTCACGGCCTTCCATTCGCCCAGGCCCTCGGCCACGTCTTCGAACACGAACAACGCGCCAGGTTCCAGCTGGCTCAGCGCAACGTCAGGATGGGAATGGGCGTACGCCTGCAAGAACGACTCCTCGACGTACCGGCTGGCGTTGATCACCGGCAGGTCGCGCGCCTCGTAGAGCACCTGCTCCTGAACAGCGCCTTTCGCCTCGGTGAAGTAGTAGATTGTGCCACCGGAAAGGGGCAGGTAGTCCTTGAGCGATAACCGCCCCAGGTTGGTATCGAAAGTCACCAGGTCGCAGATCGCCGTAAACAGGATTGGGTTCTCAAGCGCCCAGGCTTTGATCAGGTCGTTGTGGATCAGGGCCAGCGTCTTCCAGGCGTCTGGGCGCTCGGCGGCGAGCTGGCGGAAGTGCGCGATGAGCTGTGCCTCGATGGCACGCTGTATCCGGAAAAACGTCTCGTCGCGCTGCACGTGTTCCCGGCTCGCCGTGGGGTTCAGGGCGGGGCTTTCGACCACGCCGCTCACAAATTTCGCCCACACCGGGAGCAGCTCCCGCTCCTGGCCGGTGATCAGCATCCGCCTCACGTACACGGCCACCTCGCCGTATTCCCGTATGGAAAGGATCGAGCCGGTCGGCACGAACAGGACACCGGCCAGCGGCGTGACGATCGACTCCTGCCTGCCATCCGGCAGCGTGATGCGCTCGACGTGATCCTTTAAGGGGATCACCGTCAGCGGAACCGGCACGTCAAACCGGTCGACGACGTACCGCAGATAGCCCTCCTGGCCGCTCTCCTGGTGCCAGGGCGCGTGCATCGTGTTGACCGGGGTCGGCCCCTGGTTGAGATACACCGGCACGTCGAGGAAATCTGCGTACAGCCGGACGGCGTCCCCCACCAGGTATTCGTTCAGCAGGAATTCGCCTTCTGGCTTGACGTGTAAGGTCACAGTTGTGCCAACCGCCTTGCGCGTTGTAGGAGTCAGCGTGTAGGAGTCTTCACCCGCGCTTGCCCAGCGCCACGCTCCCTCGCCCTCCCCCTCCACGCTTCGAGTCACCAGCTCCACCTTGTGCGCTGCCACGAAGGCCGCCAGAATCCCCAGGCCAAACTGCCCGATCAGCGCGTACTGTCCTTCGTGATCCGCGAATGTCAGGCGGTCGCGCAGCATGCCGGTGTAGCTGCGGCCTATGGTCGAGAGATATTCGTGTATCTCCAGGGCGGTCAGGCCGGAGCCGTTGTCGGAGAGAGTCAGCGTGCGCCGGGCCGGGTCGATGTGGATCGTGATGCGGGGTTGGTATCCCGGCTCCGGGTGCTCCACCAGGCGGCGTTGGCACGAGTCGTAGGCGTTCTGAAGCAGCTCGCGCAGGGCAACCTTGGGATCGGAGTACAGGTGCTCGCTGAGCATCGTCAGGATGCCGGGAAGGTGCAGCTTGATGGCATACGACTCCTCGCCAGCAAATGCGCCTGACGGAGCATCTGGCCGCCCTACAGTTCCAGAACCCTGTGTCGACTCCATATCACCCAAACAGGTCTATTCAGCCCGGAGAACAGGCACTACTTGCCGTCGGCACGGCGGGGGAGCGCAACCGAAAAGCTGCCTTTCAGCTTCAGGGAGTCGTCCTCCTGGCCCTTGACCGTCAGTCGCCCCTGCACCAGTCCTTCGCCGCCCTCTTCCGACTTGCCCGTGATCCGCCCTCGACACACCACCGATTCGCCGGGCGTCGCCATGCCGCTGAAGCGCACCTTCAAGCCGCGCACAGCGCCAGCCCCGGCCCAGTCGGTCAGCATCTGCCCCGCGAACGCCATGATCAGCATCCCATGCGCGATCGTGCCCGGCAGCCCCACCGACTCGGCCACTGCAGGGACTGTGTGGATCGGGTTGAAATCGCCGGAAGCACCCGCGTACCGGACTAGCTGAACCTGCGTGATGGCCTTTACCAGTTCGGGCAGCTCGTCGCCTGAGTCAACGTCCTCGAAAAACACCGGCATTTACTCCCCCTCCCCCCGCACGATGATCACCGACCGCTCCTTCAGCACCGGTTCGTCGTGCTGGTTGCGGTATTCCGTCACAAACTCAAGGAACTCCATGCTGCCCATCCCGCTCTCCCTGGTGTAGACATCGGACAGGGTGGTCTGCCCCGTCACCGAGTCGCCCAGATGGATGGGGGCGAGATATTCATATTCCTGTTCGGAATGCAGCACGTTCTGCAGCTCTACCCCCAGCTCCAGGAGCACCCTTTCCAACCCACCGCTGCCCCAGAAGGTAAACAGGATGGGGAAAGTAGGCGGGAGCGCCGGATCGTCCTC
>JARRJX010000551.1:0-2548 GCA_037388645.1 Chloroflexota bacterium | reverse complement strand
AGCATCGCTTCCCCTGGGGCGACGATGATGCCAATCCGACGCTGCTCAACTACCAGCCCAGTGGGTTGGGGCGCACGACCCCCGTGGGCAGCTATCCTCTGGGAGCCAGCCCGTATGGCGCGCTCGACATGGCCGGCAACGTCTGGGAATGGGTGTTCGACTGGTACAGTTATGACTATTACGACGATGCCGAGGGCGCGGTCGATCCGTTGGGACCGGCCACTGGCACCCATCACGTGATGCGCGGCGGGTCCTACGGCTTTGACGATCAAATGGCGCGCACGACCCATCGGGATGGGGGCACCACGCGGGCCAGCGGAGCGGGCCTCGGTTTCCGCTGCGCCGTCAGTGGAGAGTCGCTGGAGTAGCTCGGGGCGATGTTAGCCGATACCCAGCCCAGTATATCTCGGCGCGAGAAACTATCCGAGCCGCAACGGGCCACACTGGCCGCGCTCCTCCAGGTCGACGATACGACCATCCTCGAGCTTTCTCGCCTGACCCTGCCCGAGATTCAGGTGATCAAGGAGGAGATCGCCCGCGTTTTTCCCGCCGGCAACCTGCCCGCCTTTTTGTTGAGCGGCCTGATCAAGCTCAAAGGGCGGAAGGTCAGCTCCGAGCAGGTGACCGGCGATCTGACGGCGCTGCTGCGGGGCGTCGATCTGATCCCGCAGGGACTCTACGGTGCGCTTGTCGCCGGTCCCGCCGCTGCCATCCACGCTTACCAAAAGGTCCTGCAATTGGCCGGCAAGGACGTCGACAGTGCCTTCCCCGAGGGCACCTGGCAGTTCTACCTTCAGTTTGGCCTGCGGGAAGATACCGCCCGCCACGCCAACGAGACGGTAGGCTTTGGTCGGGCGCTTTCCTCCGAACAGCAATACCCGATTCAAATGGCCGCCGCGTGGGTCTGCGCCGCCCTGGAGCTGCTCTATCGCTACGACGATCTCTTGCTCACCGGCTGGACGGAGCGCGTGATGCTGCGGCTGCTGGTCGAGGAGGCGATGGAGGCCGGCACGATCGACCAGCCCCCTTTCTCTACCCTGGAGCGAGATTGGTGCCACCGGTGTCCCTACCGCCGTCCGAAAGACGGTACTGACTATGTGTCCCATCGACAGGCCGTCTTTCAGCAGGTCCTGGAGGAGGTTCTCCCGGCGCTTCCCCGAAAGGCCCAAGGTCGTTTCCGGGAGCGCTACCAAGCCCGTCTGGCCGATGAGCTACCCGCCTACCAGCAGCAGATGTCGCTCCTGGCGGCACTCACGCCGGGTCGATATCAGGAGAGCAAGACGTTCATACCATTGTGGCAGGCGGCTGTGGCCTTTGTCTGTCAGGATCGCACCTACCTGGCGCCCGCTTGCCGGCAGAACGAACAGGGGAGCCCTCTGTGCTATCCTCCGCGTCCGGAGGATACGGCGCCCGTCCCCCTTTATCTGCATCCGGAAAGTGGGCTGTGTGATGGTTCCGGGCAGCTGGTGCGAACCGACCGCAGCGGACGGGTCACCTATCGCGATGGCCGGCTGCTGGGCGTCCTGCGTCCGCCGACGCCCGAGATGGTGTTGAGTTGGGTGGCGGGTATTTTAGCCGCGCAGAATCCCGACCCGCCGCCGACGTTGGATCTGCTGTTGGCCAAGGCCCCGCGGTCGCTCCAGTCTCAACTGCGCGAAAAGCTTCCGGCTGCTACTCAGGCGGAGCTGGCCGCTCTCCGTCGCGCGCCCATCGTCGTCAATTGGGACCGCCGCCCACGTGAGCTGCCTCTGGCCTATGTGCGGCGCGGCCGCCGATCCATCGGCGATCACGCGCTGACCGTCTTCCGCACCGACCGGAGCTTTGTTTTTGATCAGTCCCACATCTTTTTCGACGGTATGTGGGGTATGGCCGTGGCGGAGGTGATGACCGACAGCGCGGTTCACTGGTACCGCCGCCTGGTCGGTCGGAACTTTCCACAGACGCCGCCCCCACCGCCTCTGGTGCTGAAGGGCAGTCCCAAGACGGAGGCTGCCGCTCGGTCCCAGTACCGGCCCGGCGAGGTGGCCGCCGAGTCGGACGGCGTCGACATGCGCTCTCTATCCCGTCTGCGCAAGTGGCTCGGGCAGCGGGGCGTGCGGCTCACGGTCAACGACCTGCTGCTGCTGTACCGCTTTTTCCACGCCGCGAGCTACGAGCCCTCCCCGCAGGTCCGCCAGGCGCTAGAGACGTTCGGCAGCCAGGCCGAGTCTCCCCAGGCCCAGGCTGCGCTAGAGGCCATCAAGGCGACGCTGGCACGCCTGCGCGAGACCAACCCCGCGCTCCTAATCCCGATGAGCGCCGGCAACGTCGCGCCCAGGGAGCGCGTCTTTCCTACCACCTTTCGCAATCCGCTGGTCGATATCCGGGAAAAGTTCGTCGCCGCCCGCGAGGGCCTGCGGGCCTGCCGCGACGAGGCCGATTCGCAGTGGGCCGCTTTCGACCGCGCCCGACGCGAGCTGCTGGCCTACCTGCAGGCCTTTGGGCAGGTGCTGGACGCGCTTAAGGCGGTGACCATGCGCGGAGAGAGCTTTAACACGGCCACGATCCG
>JARRJX010000550.1:0-2556 GCA_037388645.1 Chloroflexota bacterium | reverse complement strand
GCATAAACAGGCGACTTCGACCGCGATTTGCCATGTTCCTTTACTTACATCCAGTCTTCGGATATGACCATTCGAGGATACAGAGGGAAGGGCCGGTCGTCAAGAACAGTCGGAGTGGGGGGTGAGGTGGAACCCCGCCCGTAACGAGGCTTCTGAACGCTCAGTGATGAGTGCTGCCCCGACGCAGGCCGACCAGCAGGCGGCGCAGGTTGTCGTAGTCTTCCAGGACGCGGCCCGCTCCACGAGCCACGCAGGTCATCGGGTCTTCGGCGACCCAGACACGCATGTTCACTTCGTCCGAGAGCCGCTCGGAGAGGCCGGAGAGCTGCGAGCCGCCCCCCGCCATGCAGATGCCGCTCTCCATCAGGTCGGCGATCAGCTCCGGGGGGGTCTCGTCCAGGGCGTCTTTGATCGTATCGACGATCACCTGGGTGGTGGGGGAAAGGGCCTCGCGGATCTCGATTGAGGACACGTCGACGGCCTCCGGCAGGCCGGTCACCAGGTTGCGGCCTCGCATCGTGATCGAGCGTTCTTCGGGCAGGGGATAGGCCGAGCCGATCTCTATCTTGGCCCGCTCCGCCATGCGCTCACCGATCAGCAGGTTGTACTTGGTGCGCATGTACTGGATGATGTCCTCGTCCATCTCGTCCCCGGCCACGCGCATCGAGCGGCTGATCACGATCCCGCCCAGCGAGAAGATCGCCACCTCGGTCGTGCCGCCGCCGATGTCGACCACCATGCTGCCCCGGCTCTCGGTGATGGGCAGCCCCGCGCCGATCGCGGCGGCCATCGGCTCCTCGATCAGGAACGCCTCGCGCGCCCCGGCGGACATGGTGGCGTCGTACACCGCCCGCTTCTCGACCTCGGTCACGCCGCTGGGCACGCCCACCACCACGCGCGGGCGGGGGAGCGGCACCAGCGACTGCTCGTGGGCCTTGCCGATGAAATATTCGAGCATCGCCTGGGTGATCTCAAACTCGGAGATCACGCCGTCGCGCAGGGGGCGGATGGCGATGATGTTAGCCGGGGTGCGGCCCACCATCTGGCGGGCCTCCGCGCCGATGGCGAGCGATTTCCGGGTCCGCTTGTCGATCGCCACCCAGGACGGCTCGTTGATCACAATGCCACGGCCCCGCACACTGACCAGTGTGTTGGCAGTCCCAAGGTCAATGCCGATGTCGAGCGAGAACAGGCTGAACAGCCAGTTGAGCGGTGTGAACAAAGGAGATGTGCTCCTCGATGGGCGTGGCGGCCCGGTTGGATGCGCCCCTGGTGGCCTGGGCCAGCCAGCGATCAGGGGCGGATTATACCATTCGGCCTGAGCACCCGCAAAGCCGGTGGAACCAGGCCCAGGGAAGGTTGGATTGAGCTTCATGTGGTGATAAGATATTTTTAGCTCAAGAGCCGCTCATTACCTCATCACCCCATCCAATCGAATGAGCCATCACTTCCGCGGGCATGAGGGCTTCGTCCATTCTATCGTGTTAGCTGGAGGAGACCGGTGGTCAAATTACCAAAAGCTGCATTGTGCATGGCCCTGCTGGGCTTAATGCTCCTGCTGGCGGGCTGTAGCAGGGGGGAATCTCCGACCGAGCTTCCTGTTACCGAGACGCCACCGCCATCTGACCAATCTACAGAGACGCCACCAACATCTGACCAGTCAGACGAAGCGCCGACATCCGAAGCCCCGGCATCCGGAGCATCTGCTGCGCAGGCGTTGGCGGACTTCGTGGAAGTATTTAACGCCGGGGACGAGGATCTCCTTGAGGCTTTCGCCACACAGCGATTCAGTAGTGCCCTAATCAGCCAAAAGGGTGGATTAGAACTTATCAGGTATGTGCTGGGCCGGATTTATGCCGAGCATGGGCGGGTGGCCCTGCGCGAGGTGGTGCAGGAAACCGGGGATAGCATCACGGCATGGATTCAGTCGGAAGCAACCGGGGTCTGGTTTCTGACCACGCTCACTCTTGAGGGAGAGGCGGAGCAATCGCAGATCGTGCGGCTGGATATGATCCCTGATGAAGGCCCGGCGGGTGTGCAGGAACCCGCTGCCCCGCTCGCCGCCGAGGAATTCGCCGCGCTGGTGGACGCTCACCTTGATGGATTGGAGGAGCAGGGGCTGTTTTCCGGGGTGGTGCTGATCGCGCATGAGGGAGAAATCCTGTTGCTGCGGGCAATGGGGCCCATGAACGAGGACGGCGACCTGAACAACACCGATACCCGTTTTGCGCTCGCCTCGACCAGCAAGATGTTCACGGCAGCCGCGGTGGTACAACTGGCCGACCAGGGGCTGCTCGACCTGGATGACCCGGTGAGTATGTATCTACCAGACTACCCTGAGGAGATGATACAGGGGGTGACGATCCGCCACCTGCTGACCCATACGTCAGGGCTGGGAAGCTTCTTCTATTCGGATATCCAGCCCCTGACCACGGTTGATCAGATGCTCCTCGTGCCGATAGAGCCGCCTGCCTTTGCGCCGGGTGCCGACTACCGTTACAGCAACGGAGGCTTTGTGCTGCTGGGCGGAGTCATTGAGCGGGCCAGCGGGCAAAC
>JARRJX010000549.1:0-3159 GCA_037388645.1 Chloroflexota bacterium | reverse complement strand
TCCACCGCCGCTCACACTCCCTGGGCCCGCTCGCCCTGTTTGCCTCCCCCAATCCGGGTTGGTGTGCGTCCCCACCGCCCGTGCCCCTGGGCCTTACCACCGCTCCTGACACCACGACAGCCCCCCTTAGGGGGCGTCTGGTCTCAGGGGCGGCAGGCTCAGTGGCGGGCGGTGACACGGGCACGTCTCTTCCTCCGCGCCCCACCCACCCCGCCGGTTAGGATTCCGTAATCTCTTGGCGGTATCATAGGGGTCGAGTTGAATCACCCATTAGCTGAGAGGGGAAGGGAGACATGACGAGTCGTAACATTGGGATTGGGGCACTGGCTGGCGGCCTGCTGACCGCCGCGCTCACCGGGCTGAGCTACCTGGCCTACCGCCTGGTGGCCCTGCCCTTCGCCCCCTTCGAGCTGTTTGACTGGATGGGGCGGGTCCTGCCAGGGCCGGTGATCACCTTCGGTATCGACCGCATGATCGACACGCTGCTGCTGCTGGGCGTGAACGTCGCCGACACCGCCAAGTCCGCCGAGCAGACGATCGCGCTGGGGCAGTTCATGGTGGGGGGGATCGTCCTGGGGGCGGTCTACTTCGCGGTTAGGTCGCTGCCGCTGGTGGGGATCAGCATCGCGATCGGCCCGTCGCCGGTCAACCCGGTGCTGAGCATCGGCTGGCTGCTGCTCATCTTCCTGGGGTGGGGCGCGGCCCTGAGCCTGGCCTGCAACCGCTTGCTGCTGCACGAGCGCGAGGAACCCGCCGCCCAGCCGGAGGAGACGCTCTCCGTCGAGGCACTCAGCCGCCGCCGCTTCCTGATCCGCTTCGGGACGGCCACGGCGGCGATCACCGTCATCGGGGCGGGGGTGGGGACGGTGCTGGCCCAGGCCGAGCGACGCCGCCAGGAGGCGGCGCTGAGCGCGACGGAGGCGCACAACGCCGAGGGCGCGCCCGAAATGATTTTCCCCAACGCCAACGACCCGGTCACGCCCGCGCCCGGCACGCGCCCCGAATACACTCCTCTCAAAGACTTCTACAGGGTGTTCATCCGGACGGAGCCGACCGTGATCGACGGCAGCATGTGGATGCTGCCCATCACCGGCCTGGTCAACAACCCGCTGGTGCTCACCCTGGACGACATCCAGAATAATTACCAGTCGAGAGACCAGTATGCCACGCTCTCCTGCATCTCCGGGCGGGTCGGCACCACGTTGATCAGCACCACGCTGTGGACGGGCGTCAGCGTGCAGGACATCCTGGCCGACGCCCAGGTGCGCCCCGAAGCGCGCTACCTGCACATCACCAGCGGCGACGGCTTCTATGAGACCGTCGACCTGGACTTGATCAACTCGGACGAGCGGATCATGCTGTGCTACGCCTGGGATGGCAACCCGATCCCCGTCGACCACGGCTTCCCGCTGCGCATCTGGATCCCCGACCGGTACGGCATGAAACAGCCGAAGTGGATCACCGGCATCGAGGTGACCGACCAATACACCGATGGCTACTGGGTCGAGCGAAGCTGGGACAAGGTGGCGCAGGTGAAGGCGACCTCGGTGATCGACACGGTGGCGGTAGACGCGCCGATCACGGACGGCGACCAGACGCTCATCCCGGTGGGGGGCATCGCCTTCGCCGGGGCGCGCGGCATCTCGCAGGTGCAGGTGCGGGTGGACGGCGGCCCCTGGGAGGACGCGGAACTACGCTCCCCACTCTCGGAGACGACCTGGGTGATCTGGCGCTACGACTGGCCCTTCAACGCGGGCGACCACACCTTCGAGGTGCGCTGCGCGGAGGGCGACGGCACGTCCCAGATCGAAGAGGTCCACGACGCACATCCCAGCGGCGCGACCGGCATCGACAGTTACGAGGCGACACTCTAACCATCAGCGCCTATTCCAATCGGCGGGGGATCAGGCCCGATCCCCCGCCGGTCGGGCGATTTTCCCGCCCCCAGATTACCAGTCGGGGCAGGCGCGCGTGCCCGCCGGGTCCCAATTCTCGTTGCCGGGCGCGACCTCGACCGAGGCGGTCGCCACAACCTGGCCTTCGACAGCGATCCGAAGCGTCCACTCCCCCGAACGCAGCCCGACGCTCTCGTCATGCAAGCGCAGGCTCCACGTCCCGCTCTCCGGGCCTTCCCAGACACAATCATAACGAATCCAACGCGCCCCCCGGTTATCCCACTCACGCGAGTAGCGCATGCCGGGCTGCATGCCGCTGTACTCCCAGGCCACCCAAATCTCGGTGGTATCCGCCGGAAACTCGTCCTGGAGGACTGCCCCAGGGGATTGGCAGTCGACGTCGCAAAAGCGGAAGTTCTCGATGACCGGGGGCGGAAGAGGCGTCGGCTTATCGTCACCTGCCTCTTCGACCGTCGACAGCTCTGTGATATCGGCTGGCTCTCCGGCCTCGGCAACGAGCGGGATGGCGTTCATCTCGCCGACTTCCTGGAGCGTGCCCTCCCCCGCCTTGAGACGATTGAGGGCAAAATAGCCCACCACCAGCGCCGCCACGCACAGGATCGCCGCCAGCCCAACCATGATCGACGACAGAGGCGGTCTGCGGGGTGGGGCTGCCGGAGCGCGGACCTTGCGAGTGGGGGGAGAGGTGGAAGAAAGCGAGCGAAGCAGCTTCCCCAGGGCCTCGCCATAGTCTCCCCGGAAATCGGTATATTGGATGCGCATCAACTCAACCGGCATCCTTTCAACCGAACGGAACAGCACCGGGTAAACACAGCCACGCCTGTATTCCAGCGCATAGAGCATCTCGTTCCGCACCCAATCGGAGGCGAGAGAATCGGGAGAGATGACAACGATGTAAGCATAACAATCATCGATCCCCTGCTGGATCTCCTGATTCCACGTTCCGCCGCTCTCGATCCCCTTGACGTCGATCCAGACCGGATGGCCCGCCGCGCGCAGATCGTCGGCCAGCCGGTAGGCGAACGTCATGTCAGGCTCGACACGGCGATAGCTCATGAAGATATGATGCCCTTCGATGCGTTCTCCCATAATCGTTTTCCCCCCGCCTGCTATTCCCTATATTGTTTTATTATATACGATGTAAATCCTGATTATGGGAACCGGTCAGAGATCTGCCGGGCAGCGGGGCATAAGCGGGAGCGGCTGGCCGATGCCCGTCATTGTGGTGTCGGGCACACCCACA
>JARRJX010000548.1:0-2558 GCA_037388645.1 Chloroflexota bacterium | reverse complement strand
GCTTCGGCCTGCGCCTGGCCCTGGCCCGCCTCGACCCCGGCAAATAGAGGGCTCAAGTCCCTCTCCCTGAGAGGATTTCCGGAATGCGGCGGCTCACCCCAAACATAAAACCTCGATTGTGATACAATCGTAGAAGAACCATCATGGACACCAACGGAGGCAGGGATGCCGGACACGCGTTGGGAGCAGTACACCACCAGAGTCAAATTTGCCCCAGGAGAATATCCCTTCCACGAGGACGACCCCGGCGAAGAGATGTATATCATCCACGAGGGCCAGGTCGCGATCACCAAAAACGCCAGCGACGGCGAGCCGCTCGTGCTGGGCTATCGCGGGCCGGGCAGCCTGATCGGCGAGTTGAGCCTGCTCAGCGACGAGCCGCGCGCGGCCAGCGCCCTGGCCGTCGAGCCGGTCACCCTGCTCGCCATCTCGCGCGATGATTTCTGGCGGCTGATGCGCACCGATGACGACTTTCGCGAGACGGTCATGCACACCCTCGTCGAGACGCTGCGCGAGGCCGATGAGAGCCGCATCCAGGCCGCCGTCTTAGAGCGCGACCTGTTCGCCCGGCTGGTCTCCCTCTCCAACGAGAACGACCGCCTGGCCGAGCTGATGCAGTTGCGCCAGGAGACCCTGCACTTCATCGTCCACGACCTGCGCAACCCGCTCAACCTGATCATGACCGCCCTCTCGCTGATCGAGCACACCACCAACCTCGATGCCGAGGAGAATCTCGCCCACCTGGTCGCCTCGGCGTTCATGGGCGCACGCCGCATGCTGAACGCCGTCAACACCATCCTCGACGTGGAACACCTCGACCAGGGCAGCGTCCCGTTGGAGCGGACGCCGCTCGACTTGGTCGAGCTGGCCCAGGAAGCCGCCGAATTTAACGGGCCGATGGCCGAGGCGCGCCAGATCACGCTGTCCGTCACGGGCGGCGGCGACCTCCCCACCGTGATGGCCGACCGGGAGCGGATCGAGCGCGTGCTCTACAATCTGCTGGACAACGCGCTCAAGTTCACCCCGGCTGACGGTCAGATCGCTATCGCCGTGAAGGCCGACGACGACCAGGCCATCGTCTCGGTGAGTGACACCGGCCCTGGCATCTCGGAGGATCAGCGCGAGCGGATTTTCATCCGTTTTGCGCGGGGCAAAGAGGGACGCGGCACCAAGGGCTTTGGCCTGGGGCTGGCCTACTGCCGCTCGGCGGTCGCCGCCCACGGCGGGCAAATCTGGGTCGAGGAGAGTGAGTCGGGCGGTGCGCGCTTCGTCTTCACCCTGCCGCTCGTCGTCCCGGAGCAGGCTGCCCCTGCCAGGGAGACCCCCGCGCAGGCAGACGAGTAAGATCCGCTCATCCCGGCGCACAAATGACCCTCACGCCACCCCCATCACCCGGCGAGGAACCGGCAGCCCGGCGCGGCCTGGCTTTGCTGATGGTATGCATCCTGCTGCTGGCGTTTGCCGTCCGGGTCTACCGGATCGAGAGCCAGCCCCTCAGCGGCGACGAGGCCTACAGCGCCGTCGTCTGGGTGGGTTCGTCGCTTGGCTTCCTGCTCCACGACGTCGCGCTGGCCGTCACCGAGCCGCACCCGCCCCTGGCGCTGCTCTGGCTGAATGGGTGGGCGAGGCTGGCCGGGGATTCCATCCTCGCCCTGCGCGCCCAGGCCGTGTTCGCCAGCCTGATCACCCTGTCCGCCGGGTACGCCATCGGGCGGCGGCTGGCCGATCGGCGCGCGGCAGCCCTGGCGGCGCTGCTGCTCGCCCTCAATCCCTTCCAGGTCTGGTACGCCCAGTTCGCCCGCGATTACAGCCTGTGGGCGGCGGCCAGCGCAGTCAGCGCCCTGCTCATGCTGCGCGCCTGGGAGAGGCCAACGCGGGCGCGCCGCTGGGTTCCCTACGTCGTCTCCGCCATCCTCACCGGCTATATCTTTTATTTAGAAGTGCTGGTCTACGCCGCGTTTAACCTCTATGCGCTCGTGAAAACCCGCCTCCGGCTCCGCGCCCTGCGTCCCTGGCTGCTCAGCCAGGCCGCCATCGCCCTCGCCCTCGCTCCCTGGTATCTGCGACCCCGGTTGTTCGCCAACAGCCAGGACTACACCCCCAACGGCGAGCGGGCCAACCTGCTCTGGGCAGCGCAGAGCTTCTTGCTGGGCGATACCCTGCCGCGCCCCTGGCAGCACCCCCAGGTGAAGCACCCGGAGCACGCCCTGGGGATCGCCTCGGCCTTCGCCGCCGCTCTCGTGATCGGCTCGCTGATCCTCCTCTGGAAGCGGCGCAGCCGCGATGCCGCCTCCTTCCTGGCTCTCTACGCGCTGGCTCCGCCCCTCCTGCTGGCCGGGCTGAGCATCGTTACCGGCAGGCACTATTTCCACCCGCGCTACCTCGCCGCCAGCGCGATGCCCCTCGTGCTGCTCGTCGCCTTCGGCCTCACCGGCCTGTTCGATATGCCGCGCCCGGTGCGCCTCGTCAACCGCCTGATAGCAGGCGTCGGGGTAGGGGCGATTCTGCTCCTGAGCGCGGTCGGCCTGCTGAATTACCAGTTCAACCCCGATTTCGCC